>JADFSR010000052.1 GCA_022560615.1 Gemmatimonadota bacterium | reverse complement strand
CGAGCGCTGCGACCAGGAGAACGTCATCGAGCAGCTCAAGAATGGCGTCAACGCGCTACGGGTGCCGCTCTACGACCTGGTGAGCAACTGGGCCTACATGGTCATCGCGGCCTTGGCTTGGAACATCAAGTCGTGGTTCGCCATGATGATGCACCTGAAGCGGGACCGGAAGGAATATCTCGGCATGGAGTTCCGCCGCTTCATCCACAGCGTCATCCTCATACCCTGCCGCGTGACGCGGCAAGCGCGCAGCATCACGATCCGGCTCCTTGGCTACCAACCCACTCTGGACCGCTTCTTCAGCGCCTGGCGCACCATCGAGCGCACTGGCTTCGGGTAGTCACCGCGGTCTCCCAGAGTCCCAGACCGCTTACACGCTTGTACGGGCCGCTACGGCGCGGTCCAGGGATCTCTGCGCCCTGAACCCCCAAAAGGTCCCTGCACTCCGCCTTTGTGCCACCGCCACGCTGCCCGAGCGACAGAGGCCCGCCATTTCATGCACGCTTCTAAGCTGCTATAGCGCCCACCGCACGACCCGCAAGCGTTCTTGCCCAACTCGCTTATTTTAGGACTAGAGCACCCCGCCGCGGTGGTCCGTCGCATCGCGGCGAGCGGGATCGAGCGACTCACCGGCGAGCTCGTCGAGGTCGACACCGACGAGGACGCGCCCGAGGTCCGGCAAGGGAGCGTCGAGCTCGAGTATGACCCGACCGTCATCGACTGGACCTATCTGGAGACGATCGGCGATAGCCCCCGAATCGCGTTCGATACCAACCGAGGCCGGGTGTTGCTGGAGCTGGATACCGAGCAGGCTCCGCACGCCGTGCAGACGATTACGCGCTTGATCCGCGAGGGACGCTTCAACGGCGTGCCGTTCCATCGCGTCATCCCGAACTTCGTAGCCCAGGGGGGAGACGTGGACGGAGGCACCGGCAGGGGTGGGCCCGGCTTCCAGATCACCAGCGAGTTCAACCAGTTGCCGTACGTGCGGGGCGCGATCGGCCTCGCGAGTGCCGGCAAGGACACCGAGGGCTCTCAGTTCTTCCTCGCCCATACGCGGCTTCCGCACCTCGACGGCGGGTATACCGTGTTCGGGTGGGTGGTCGAGGGGCTAGGCGTGATGGACAGCATCGTGCGAGGAGACCAAATCGTCACCGCCTCGGTGCTTACGCGTGGGTAGGGAACGCCCGCGTCAGCTTCCACATCGCACCATTTGGCACTAAACACCGTTACCCTGTTCAGGCTTCCGGTCATTGACCGATAGTCGCATCTTGTTTACGGTGTTTACATGTCATATCAGAGAGAGAAGATCCTGGCCGCTGCCGTCGAGCTCTACTTGCAGGATGGGCTTGACGGCTTTTCGATGCGGAAGCTCGCGAAGCAAGTCGGGGTGACGGCGCCTGCACTGTACCGGCACTACGACGGGAAGGAGCACGTGCTCGCGGACGTGATGCGCGAGGCTCACCGCGCCTTCATGTCATACCTCTATCGGGCGATTGAGGCTCCCACGCCGCTCGAGCGCTTCTCCGGCGCAGGCGAGCGCTACCTCGACTTCGCGCTCGAGCACCCGCGGTGGCACGCGATCCTGTGCTTTGGACCGGAACAGCTCGGCATGGGCGAGTTGCCCGCGGATATCGAGGCCATGAGTAGCGCCCGCCACCAATTCTGGATCGATCGCGTACGTGAGTGCATGGATGCCGGGATCCTGAAGGACGGGGACCCGACGCAGACGGCTCTGACGATGTGGGCGCACGCGCACGGGCTCCTGCAGCTATATCGCCACGGGCACTTGCGGATCGAGGAGATGGAATTCCGCGCACTTTTCGAGGAATCGGGTGTGCGCTTGTTGAGCGGGGTCGCGACGGAAGCCTTCGCCGCCGAGCTCGCCGAGCGGTACATCGACACTTCGGCCTCCGTCGAAGCCTGAGAGAGGAAGAGAAGGGATGATGCGAATAGATATTCGCCGGTTCAGCGGCTCAGCACCGGTGGCGTTCATGTTGTTCATCATGGCCGGGGCCATCGCGCCGCGTGCGCTCGACGCTCAAGAGTCGGCTGGTGCGATGGGGCTCGAGCAGGTCGTGCGCACTGCCCTCGGCAGCAACCGGGACGTGATCGCCGCCCGGCTGGGGCTGCGCGAGGCGAACGAGCGCGTCTCCGAGGCGTGGAGTAATGTCTATCCCACGGTAGACCTCAACGTGAGCTATACGCGCAATATTTCGCCCCCAGTGAACTTCCTGCCGGCCGCGATCTTCGATCCGACGGCCGGCCCGGACGACTACATCGTCGTGCAGTTTGGTGCGGACAACCAGTGGACGTCTTCGCTCAGCGTCGAGCAGCCGCTCTTCCGACCGAGCGTCTTCGTCGCGCTCGGGGCGGCCGGGCGCTTCGAGAGCCTTCAGGAAGAGTCGGTACGCGGACAGACGCAGGCCGTGGTGACGCGAGTCCGAGTGGCCTATTACCAGCTACTGCTTGCGCAGGAGCAGGTGCGCCTCACGGAGAACTCGCTCCATCGCGTGCGCCAGTCACTCGATGAGACGCAGGCGTTGCACCGTGCGGGGTTGGCGTCCGAGTACGACGTGCTCCGGCTCCAGGTCGAGTTCGCCAATATGCAGCCCAACCTGCGGCGCGCGCAGAATGCCTCCCTGCAGGCACGACGTCAGATCGCGGTGGAGCTCGACGTCTCGGACCAGGAGTCGCTGGAGGTCAAGGGCTCGCTCGCGGAGATGGATCTCGAGAACATCGAGGCCAACACACCCGCGAATCGGGAGGTGTTGGCGTTCACGGGTTTCCAAGGTGGCGTCGGTGAGGCCGTGCGGGTCGCGGGTGACCTGCGGTCCGACGTGCGTCAACTCGAACTCATCGAGGACCTACGCCGCAGCGAGATGCGACTCGAACAGGTGAGCTACCTGCCCGAAGTGACCCTGTTCGGGAACTACATCATCAACGCGCAAGACAACGGCAGCCCCAACTTCTTTGCGCGGGGCGATGGGCAGCGCGCGTACTCTCGGATGGTCGGGGTGCGAGTGAGCATCCCGATCTTCCAGGGCTTCAGTCGTGATGCCCGCATCGACCAGAAGCGCGCGCTCGTGCGCCAGGCCGAAGCCCAGACACAAAAGGGCGTCGACCAGGCGGTAGCGCAGGTAAAGAGCCTGATTGAGGCGACCGACGAGGCGCGCCTGCGTGCACGGGGGCAGCGCCTGGCGGTCACTCAGGCCGAGCGTGGCTTTGAGATCGCCAGCGCCCAGTACCGGGAAGGCCTCAGCAGCCAACTGGAGCTCACGGACTCGGAAGTCGCGCTGCGACAGAGCGAGTTCAACTACGCACAGGCTGTTTACGACTACTTGGTGGCTCGGGCTCAGCTCGACGAGGCGACGGGGCGTGTCCCGCTCGTGGACGTCGACGCCCAGGGCGGGCGTTTCTAGGTGGGATAGATGACGATGAAGCAGGTCTTGAAGAATGGAGAGACGACGCGGGCACGGATGAGCCGGCTGCCGGCGGTGCTGGTGACCTTGGCGATGGCGGGGTGTGGCGCGGTTCAGGCCGACGCGACGGACGACGCACCCAGCGGTGAAGCGTCCGTGCGCGTGATCAACGTCGAGACCTCGACGGTGACTTCCCGCGTCTTCGTAGAGGATATCCGGCTCACCTCGGTGGTCATGGCCAACCGAGACGTCCTGGTCGCGGCCGAGGAGAGCGGGGTCATCCGAGAGATCTTCCTGGAGAAGGGCTCACGGGTCTCAGCCGGGGAAGCGATCGCGAAGATCGACGACAAGGTGCTCACAGCCGACGTGGACCAGGCGCGCGCCCGGGCCGAGTTCGCGTCCCAAACGTGGGAGCGTCGCAAGCGCCTCTGGGAGGAGGACCAGGTCGGCTCGGAGATCGCGTACCTCGAGGCGAAGTACGGCCAAGAGGCGGCGGCGGCGAACCTCGCGGGCCTCGAGGAGCGGCTCGCGCGCACGGTTATCCGAGCGCCGTTCTCGGGTATCTTCGACGAGCGGCACATCGAGGTCGGGTCGATGGTGAGCCCCGGTCAGTCCGTGGGCCGCCTCATCGACCTGAACCCGGTGAAGGTGGTCGCCGGAGTTCCCGAGCGGTATGCCGCCGACGTCGCGGTAGGCGCTCAGGCTATGGTGACTTTCGACGTGCTCGGTGATGAGGTCTTCTCGGCGCCGATCAGCTACGTCGGCTCGACCGTGGATCCGAAGAACCGGACGTTTCTGATCGAAGTCGTGCTCCCGAACCCCAACGGTCTCATCAAGCCGCAGATGGTTGCGAACATGTCCGTGACGCGGCGAGAGGTCGCCGACGCGCTCGTCGTTCCGCAGGATGCGCTCGTGCGCGTCGAGGGCGGCTACGTCGTCTTCGTAGTCTCGGAGTGGAACGAGGGGACCGTCGCGGAGGTGCGCCCGGTCGAGCTCGGGCCGACGCGACGCAACCTGGTGGTGATCGAGGCGGGTATCGAGCCCGGAGAGCAACTCATTGTGGTGGGTCAGAGAACCGTGTCCGATGGCGACCGTGTCAACGTGGTCGGCCACCGGGACCGAGAGTGATCATGAATCAAGACGATCACGACAGCGCCAAGGCCGGGGCCGAGCCGCCTGCGGACTTTCGCATGCTCGAGCGCTTCAAGGAGTTCCGCGTGACGAGCTTCGCGGTCGAGCACAGAACCTCGGTCATGGTCCTGCTGTTCATCATCACGCTGATGGGCGCGCTTTCGTACCGGGCGATCCCGAAGGAGTCGTTTCCCGAGATCGCGATTCCGATGGTCGCGATCAACACGATCTATCCGGGTGTGTCTCCCGCGGACGTCGAGAGCCAGGTCACGCGCGTGATCGAGGAGGAGTTGTCGACGATCAGCGATATCGAGGAGCTGACTTCGACGTCGGTCGAGGGATACTCGAGCATCACCGCGCAGTTTGGGACGGCGGTCAACCTGGATGAAGCGCTGCAAAAAGTGCGTGAGAAGGTCGACCTGGCGAAGCCCGATCTGCCGGACGACGCGGAGGACCCGACGATCGTCGAGATCAACTTCTCCGAAATCCCCATCATGCAGGTGAATTTGTCCGGAGACTTTGGACTGGTTCGCCTCAAGGAGTTGGCCGAAGACCTTCAGGACAGGATCGAGGCGATTCCTGCGGTGCTGCGAGCGGACCTGCACGGAGGACTCGAGCGCGAAGTGAAGGTCGACGTCGATCTCGCGCGCCTACAGTTCTATGGGGTCGAACTCCAGGACGTGATCGAAGCGATCCAGAACGAGAATGTGAACATCCCGGGTGGCTCGATCGACGTCGGAGACACGAAGTACCTCGTACGCGTGGACGGTGAGTTCGACGACCCGATGCTCATCGCGGACCTCGTCGTCAAGATCGAGGGCGGTCGGCCGATCTACATTCGCGACGTCGCTACGGTCGACTTCGGCTTCGCGGAGCGTCAGACGTTCGCACGCATGAATGGAAGCGCGGTGGTCACGCTGGACGTGGTGAAGCGTTCCGGCGAGAACATCATCGAGACCGCGGCGGCCGTGAAGGCCGAAGTGGACGCGATGCTGCCCATGATGCCGCCGTCCATCTCGATCGTGATCACGTCCGACATGTCGGAACAGATCGAGCAGATGGTTTCGAGCCTCGAGAACAACATCGTCAGCGGACTCATCCTGATCGTCGTGATCCTGTTGTTCTTCCTGGGTGCGGGCACGTCGATGTTCGTGGCGGTGTCGATCCCGGCGTCGATGTTCCTGTCTTTTATCATGCTGAAGCTCATGGGCATGACGATGAACATGATCGTGCTCTTCAGCCTGATTCTCGCCTTGGGCATGCTCGTCGACAACGCGATCGTCGTAGTCGAAAACATCTACCGGTATTTGGAAGAAGGCTGGGACCGCACGCTCGCCGCGAAGAAGGCTACGGGTGAGGTCGCGGTGCCGATCATCGCGGCAACGGCGACCACGCTGGCCGCGTTCGCCCCGTTGCTCTTCTGGCCCGGGGAGATCGGCGAGTTCATGGGCTACATGCCTCGTACGCTCATGGTGACCCTGTCGAGCTCGCTGTTCGTCGCCATCGTCATCATTCCGACGCTGTGCGCGATGTTCATGACGCTGGACTCGACTCCGAGGAAGCCGTTGCGGCCCGCGATGCGGTGGACGCTCATCGGTGGGGCCGCGCTCGCCTTCCTCGCCGTTGCGGGCGTCAACCCGCTCACCGCCGTCCTACTCACCGCGACGTTCGTGGGCCTGTGGGCGCTGCATCGCTTCGTATTGGAAGGTACGGCCCGGCGCTTCCAGCATGGCTTGCTGCCGCGCATCAGGGACTTCTATGAGCGCCAGCTGCGTTCCGCCCTTCGCAACCGGTTCGTTGTTGTCGGCGGCACCGTCGCCGCGTTCGTTACCACGGCCGTCGTGTTCGCGCTGTTTGGTAGGGGGACTGAGTTTTTCCCGGAGAGCATGCCTCCGCCGCAGCTGTTGGTCGACATAGAGACGCCCGTCGGAACCCGCGCGGCGGTCACCGATTCGATCGTGCTTCGCATCGAGGAGGAGCTCAAGAGCCTCGGGGGACAGGAGGACTGGGAATCAGTCGTCGCCGTCACCGGAAGTGCCGGAGGCAGTGGGAACCCTATGGCTGGTGGGCCGAGCGGACCGGAGGGCGGTCGCGTGACGGTCTCGCTGGTCGACTTCCAGGACCGCGGCCGGGATGCCTTCGACATGCTCGCCGAGATGCAGGCGACGATCGGGCGGGCGGTGGCCGGAGCCACGATCACGGTGGACAAGATCACGCAGGGTCCGGTCCAGGGTGCGCCGGTGAGCATCGAGCTGGTCGGGGAGGATCCCGAGCAGTTGAAGGCGTTGTCCTCGCAGTTGCTTGACGTTCTCGAGGGTGCGCCAGTGTACCGAAAGCTCGTCGGTCTCGAGAGCGACCTGGACGCGGCGCGGCCCGAGCTGTCGATCCAGGTCGACCGCGAGAAGGCTGCGCTGTACGACCTGAATACGTCGGAGGTCGGTTGGGCGATTCGCGGGGCGATCAACGGGATCGAGGCGGCCAAATACCGCGACGGGAACGACGAGTACGACATCATCGTCCGACTCGCCGAGCCGTACCGTCAGGAGCTGGAAGGCCTCCGCGAGTTGACCATCATGGCCGAAGGGGGCATCCAGGTGCCGCTCGTTTCGATCGCGACGTGGAGCGTCGAGGAGGGTGCGGGCTCGATTCGCCGGAAGGACCAGACTCGCATGGCGACGATCAGCTCGGACGTCGCGGCCGGGTACACGAACAACGCGGTGCTCGCGGAAGTGCAGGAGACCCTGGCGAATTTCGAAGGCAGCCTGCCGCCCGGATATACGCTGCGCTACACCGGCCAGTCGCAGGATCAGGATGAGGCCCAGGCGTTCTTGGGGGGCGCTTTTCTGATCGCGCTGATGCTGATCGGCTTCATCCTGATCAGTCAGTTCAATTCGGTCGTGAAGCCCGTAATCATCCTTACGTCCGTGATCATGTCGACGATGGGTGTGCTGATCGGGCTGATGATCTTCCGCATGCCGTTCGGTGTCATCAACACCGGCGTCGGTATCATCTCTCTGGCCGGTATCGTCGTAAACAACGCGATCATCCTGATCGACTATATCGACGTCTTGCGGGAGCGGGACCACATGGATCGGCGCGAGGCGCTGGTGCAGGGCGGTCTAACGCGATTCCGTCCGGTGGTGCTCACGGCGTTGACGACCGCGCTCGGCCTGGTGCCGTTGGCGATCGGTTTGAACTTCGACTTCTTCGGGCTTTACACCTCCCTCAATCCGGAGCTCTACTGGGGCGGTGAGCAAGCGGCGTGGTGGGGCCCGATGGCGATTGCGATCATCGCGGGTATTCTATTCGCGACCTTCCTGACGCTGATCCTGGTACCCGTCATGTACTCGCTCATCGATGACGCGACGGACTTCATCCGGCGCCACTTCCTCAACACGGAGGGGGCGGACTACGGGAAGCGAGAAGGCTTCGAGGGCGAGCCTGAGGCGGCGACGGGCACGGGTTCCGGGGAGGCGCTTCCTCCGCCGGCGCCGCCCGTGATTCCCGAGCCTGTCGGGGCGACTTTGGAGAAAGTCGACGTGGATCCGTTCTCGATGCCGGGTCTCGAGCCGCGGACGGATGCCTCCTAGTCTGAACGAACTACGACTGGCGCTCCGGAGGGCACGCCGACGCCCCTGGAGCGATTCAGGCGCTCGTGGTCAGCCGCCTTGGGGGCGGGGGGCTCGCATTGGTCCTATTATAAGGGCCATCGCTGCGGGAGTAGCGATGCTCTTCTCTTCTTCGTGGTTGGATCCGGTGTCCCCGGATTCGTGACCTCGATTTTCTTCACCGTGGTAGGTGTGTGGGCCTTGCACTCCTGGACGAAAGTGGCGGAACTGCGGCGACTGTCGCTGGTGATGGGGTCCGGCGTGGAAGGAGAGGCCGGTCGATGAGACGGCGCAGCGTACTTGGCCTCGCGGTCGTCACGGCGAATCGCTCGCTCGTGGTGCGCGGTCGCTACGACATCCCGCCTGTCTCGGCCATTTCGGGGTTCTCAGCGGCTTTGGGACATTGAGCGAACTTCCGATCCGCAGGGTGCTATGGGTCATGCTTGCGTACGCTGTCGGCGCCGCGGTCGTGTTGCCGGCGCTCGATTGGCTGCAGCGTGTTCTGGCGCTGCCGCCGCTGTTTGGAACGCTGGCGCGCGGCGGAATGCTCCTCGGCGTACCACTCGCGATTCTGTTAGCGTGGCGCTACCCGGAATTGGGGGCAGGGGAGCACACCCTGGTGGACGAAGGTGCCATCAGGGATGACACCCGCCCGTAGTCGACATGGCCGGCTCAGATGACGCGGCGAATACCACCACCCAGTAGGCACGATACTGCGTCTCGCCGTTCTCCGCGTAGCCCACACCCACATGCTCCGCCTCCAGGTGCAGATTGTTCGCTCGATGCGTAGGTGAGTCCATCCATGCGGCGAACGTCGACGGAGCGGTCGAATAACCGGCAGACGCATTTTCGGCCACGAAAAGCCACGGATAGCTGACCCGGTCCGCGCGATCGGCTGGTAAGCTGCCGTCGGAGCCGTTGTGTCCCGAAAAGCCTCCGGCGGCCATGTCCTCAGCGTGCGCCTGCGCCGCTCTGATGAGGCGTACGTCCACTCGCAGCTCCGGCAGCTTCTCGCGCGCGCGAGTGAGGTTCAACAGGGATACGATCTGCTGACCACGAGTGGAGGGACACGACCGGCCTCCGGTGCCGGGCGCTCGGGAAAGCGCGCAACCCGAAAGCAGGAGCGTCAAGGCGGTGCACAGCGCTCTCATGGGGGCATTCACCGGAGTCTCCAGCTAAGAGAGCGAGGCTGAGCAACGTGAGCAAAACGCTGCGGCTGAGTCGTTGCTGACGTGCCCGCACTCCTCGCACATACGGGCTGGGTTTCCCCGATTCGTGCGCGCCGCCGTCAGCTCAGCGGTCACGATGCCCGTCGGCACCGCGAGGATGCCGTACCCGAGTATCATGACCAGCGAGGCAACCGCCTGACCGAACGGAGTCACCGGCGCGATGTCACCGTACCCAACAGTCCCGGCATGATTCGCTTGCCAGCTCTGGACGGATTCGAGCATCACCGTCGCAATGCTTCCCAGGATCGCGACGATGAGCAGCACGTCGGAGGCCTTCCCAGCGCGTGTATCGTGCCGAAGATTACCTCGTAGGTGCAGGCGCGTGTGGAGTCTTCAGCCCCGGCCGAGTCGAAGGTTGCCATGTAATCTCGCGTTGGAGAGTCGAGTGGTTGGCGCGAAAGCTAGCAGCTAGCAGCCCGTGGCCACCGCATGGCACTCGCAAGACCCAATCGGAGCATGTGGATGCAGATCGAGTTGCGCGCCATGATCCCGGACGACTGGCCCGCTGTCCGGGAGGTCTATCGACAGGGCATCGATACCGGAGACGCAACCTTCGAGCGCGAGGTTCCTGATTGGGAGGCCTGGGATGCGCGCCGGCATTCCAAGTGCAGGTTCGTCGCGGAGTCCGACGGGACGGTGGTCGGCTTCGCGTGCGTGAGCCCCAGCTCGAAGCGGGCCGTCTACGCTGGCGTCTGCGAGGTCATGGTCTACGTCGCCGAAGGACACCGAGGACAGGGGATCGGGAGCCTCCTCATGACGTCCATGGTAGAGGCCACGGAGGCCGAAGGCATCTGGATGCTGCAGGCGGGTATCTTCTCCCCGAGAACGTTGCGTCGATCCGGGCACACGAGCGCGTCGGGTTCCGCGTGGTCGGCACCCGTGAGCGCATCGGCCGATTCCACGACGGTCGCTGGCGCGACACGGTTCTCATGGAGCGCCGCAGCGCGGTCACAGGACTGGAGTGACCGCGAGCACTAGGGCGTGATGCTTACCGAGTAACTCGTCGTGAATTCGATGAACTTGCTGATCTCCGTCATGTCCTGGCCCACGAATCGAATCGTGTGGCTGTCGACGCGATCCACGTTTGGCAGGTACGCCATCAGTTCGGCTGGCATGTAGTTCTTGAAGGAGATCTCCAACTCGATGGGCCCCTCTATGACATAGGGGCGGAAACTGTCGAGACGACCGAGAGCGGTCCTTACTCTTGCGGCGATCAGCGCATACGACGCCTCCGGCATCAGCGTTCGGGCGCTGTGGAAGCCGAGAGACCACTTCACCACGGCTCCTTCCATGTCTCCAACGACACGCTGTGCCTCTTCCACCACGGCGTCGTCGCCCGAGATCATGACCACCGGTACTCCGAAGTCTCCGGCTATCGCGGCGTTGATGCTCGCCTCGAGCATGTCGACGCCGTTGAGCCGCACGGCGGTGAGATTGGCACTGGATATCGTGTGTGCGCGCACCCCCCGAGTATTGGTGGTGCTCGAGTGGTATCCGATGAAGATCACCGCGTCGAACGTCTCGTCGATGCCCTCCATCATCATGTGAGGCCGCGGCCACGACCGTATGAGTTGTACATCCGGCGGGAGGTTCTCGATCAACAGATTCTCACCATTCCCATGTGAGTCCGAGACGAGAATCTCGGTTGCGCCCATCTCACGCGCAGCTTCGATCGCCGCGTTCACTTCATGGGTCATGATCGCCCGGAAGCGCTGATACTCGAAACCCGACGGTCCGAGCTGATCACTGGTCACCACGCCGACGACGCCCTCCATGTCGGCGGAGATGTACACCTTGAGGCCGTCCTGTTGGGCGGCGGCTGGATAGGCCGCACCAGAGAGAGCGACCGCCATTGTTGCGAAAACGAAGCGCTTCATATTGCCTCCGCGACTGTCGAGTGCCGTGACTCACGTGAAGGGAGTGGAAGGGAACGCGCGTATCTTCGGGGGTAGGGAGCGGTGCGGCAACGCCGGGCGCCAGAAGGGGGCTCGCGCTGCTTACGCTCGCCGCCGGATGTGACCTCACGTACTCCCTGAACCTTCCCGAGGCGGGACTCATGCTAGAAGCGACGGTGACCGCGGCAGTATGGGCGGTGGCGAACCTTGTCTACCTCGACCTCAGGCGTAAGGGTATCCACGGATTTACCCGGCTCGTTGCGTTCTGGATGGGCACCCCGACGACGTGGGTGTCATTCTTCATGGTGCGGGAGGGGAGTCAGCCGATGTTCGAACCGCCACCGGACGACGAGGCGCTTCTGCTGCTGGAAGTCCGGAGGGACCGGCTGCTGAGAGAACGAGCCGGACGGCACCCCTCGATTGGTGAGTCAGATCGCGAGGCGAGCACGCCTGAGCTCTGAGGCAGAGGGTGAACGCGTCCGCGTCGGGGCGTACCGACCCGATCGCCGAGACTTGCGTGACCTTGCCCGGCTAGCGCTTCCGGTCGCGGCGGTCCAGGTCGGTATGATGGCGATGGGAGCGGTCGACACGGTCATGGTCGGGCGCGTCACGCCCACGGACCTCGCAGCGGTTGCCATAGGCAATCTGTACTTCTTCGGCGTAGCGGTCTTCGGCATGGGCGTGCTGTTCGCTCTCGATCCGGTGATCTCCCAGGCGGTTGGGGCGCAAGACGCCAACGCGGTGGCGCGCGGTGTGCAGCGGGGCGGCTTGCTCGCACTCATACTGACCGCGCTGGCATCTGTACTGTTGCTGCCTGCCGGACCGATCCTGGGCGCGCTGCGGCAGCCGCCGGACGTGGTACCCGTCGCGGCTGCATACGCATGGGCTTCGATTCTCGGAGTCTACCCGTTCTACGGATTCGTCGTGCTGCGACAGAGCCTACAGGCGATGGGAAGAATTCGTCCCCTCCTCTGGACGGTGGCCGCCGCCAACGTCGTGAATGTCGTCTTCAACTGGATCCTCATCTACGGAAATCTGGGCGCGCCAGAGCTTGGCGCGGTTGGCTCCGGATGGGCGACGAGCCTCTCCCGTTGGTTCATGATGCTCATGCTCATTCTGGTCGCCTGGCCGCTGCTCAGGCCTTCGCTACGGCCGTTCCGCCCCGAAGCGATGGCGCTCAAGCCGCTGGCGCGGTTACTGCGCGTGGGTGCCCCCATCGGCGCACAACAGTCACTCGAGTTTGGCGTGTTCGGGGCTGCCGGATTACTCATTGGGCTCATGGGAACGATCCCAGTGGCGAGCCACCAGGTCGCGCTCCAGCTTGCCGCATTGACCTTCATGGTCCCAGTCGGGGTTGCGCAAGCCACGAGCGTCCTCGTGGGGCAGGCGGTCGGGCGAGCCGATCCGCCGGGTGCGCGACGCGCCGCAGGGGCGGGCCTCTTGGTCGGTGCCGGGTTCATGAGCGTGACCGCTGCGCTCTTCTTGCTCTTTCCGGAGCCGCTCGCGGCGATCTTCAGTGTCGATCGGCCGGTCATCGCGACCGCCGCGACGCTTCTTCCCATCGCCGGTGTTTTCCAGATCTTCGACGGGCTGCAGGTTGTGGCCGCGGGCGCGCTGCGCGGTGTCGCTGATACTCGCGTGCCCATGATCCTGAACTTCGTGGGGTTCTGGCTCGTCGGCCTGCCGATCTGCGTCGTGCTCGGGCTTTGGCTCGACTGGGGGCCGGCCGGCGTATGGTGGGGACTCGCGATCGGCATCGGGATCGTCGCGATCCTATTGCTGCACCGGATTCGCATCAGATTCGGCAGGGCCCTGAGACGAGTCGTGATCGATGACACAGACGCGGAACCAGTGAGTAGCGCATGAAGGATGCACGGGAACGGCACATCGAGGTGCCCAAAACGGCACGCTACTGGGTTCTCGGCGAGGACGTCGCGAACCCTGACGAGCTGTGGTGCGTCCTGCACGGCTACCGGCAGCTCGCCGCCCGCTTCCTCAGCCGTTTCGAAGGGATCGCCGACGGCAGCCGCCGGATCGTCGCGCCCGAAGCACTTTCCCGGTTCTACGTGAGCCTGGAGCCGGGCCGGCACGGTCCGGTATCCGTGGTAGGTGGCGCCTGGATGACCCGGGAGGATCGTGAGAACGAAATCCGCGACTACGTCCGCTACTTGGACATGCTGCACGACGAAGTCGGGATCGAGGGTGCACCGACCACGGTGCTCGCGTTCTCGCAGGGAGTAGCGACCGCATGCCGCTGGATCACGTACGGTAGGCTTCGCCCCCGCCGTCTCGTGCTGTGGGGTGACTATCTACCTCCTGACCTCGATATGGAGGCGGCTCGCGCCGCCTTCGCCGACACCGAGATATTGATCGTGCGGGGCACCGAGGATCCCGCGCTCAACGAGACGCTGCGGGCACAGGAGCAGGCGAGTCTAGACGCCGCCGGGATTCCTCACCGCTTCGTATCGTACGAAGGGGGGCACGACATTCACCTCGAGACGCTGAGCGAGCTGGCGCGGTCGTAGGCGTCCGGATCTTGCCAGGGTAGGCATGCCGGCACGACCGCTGGTCTTCAGAATTCCCCTACGAACTCGATCTCGGGGACCAACTCGTGTCCCGTCTCTCGCGCTACCGTCTCCTGCGCCAGGTCGATGAGGTAGCGCACCTCTCGGGCCGTTGCCCCGCCAAAGTTGACCACGATGTTGCCGTGCTTGTGGAAGATGCCTGCGCCACCGTGCACGTGCCCCTTCAGTCCGCACTCGTCGACGAGCCGACCTGCGCCTATGCCGTCGATCTTCTGGAAGACCGAACCAGCACACGGGTAGAGCCAAAGATCGGGGTGGCGTTCGTCCCGCCACGCGAGGTTCTCGCGCATGACCCGCCGAAGCTCGTCCGTGTCCTGGGGACGGAGTCGAAAGGTCGCCGAGAGCACGACGTCGTCGCGGTGATGCAGGATGCTTTGGTCGTATCCGAACTCGAAATACTCGACGTCGACGGTCTTGCGTTCGCCTTCTTCGGTCAGCAGGTCCGCAGACTCGAGAATCTCCTCGATGAAGACCGTTCGCTCCCGCTCCGGAGCGGGAGAGAGGAAGTGCAGATTCTGCCAGAGCGCGCCCCCCACCGTGCTGGGGATCCCGACGTAGTGGTGAAGCCCGCCGAGCCCTCGAGCGACGGTCGCGTCGATCAGATCGGGAAAGGTCTCAACACCGGCCCCCGTGCGCACGCGCGCGTCGTCGAGGAAGTCGATGCCGCCGACTTCCGAGCGAATGATCAGTCCGCGAAAGCCACCGTCGCCCACGAGAATGTTCGCCCCGCGACCGAGTAGGAAGTGTGGGACGTCCAGCCGCCGGGCGGTCTGAATGGCGAGCGCCAGCTCATCGACGGTGCGCGCGCGGTACAGCAAATCTGCGGGTCCGCCGATTCGGAACGTGGTCATCGGGCCGAGCGCCACATCACGCTCGATTCGGTCCGCGCCGAGCGCTTTCGTGAGGGCTCGTTTCGAGTCGGTCGTGAGCGTCATGGGATCCCGGCCGCCGGGTGTCCTGAGTCGGAGTGCAGATATGGTCTCGGGCGCGCGGCAAACATAGCCCTGGCTTCGGGAGCCCGGTAGCTTGGCCCGCGGTCGCAAGACGACCTCTTCATGAAAAGCTGATCCATGCGTTCCGTTGTTCTCTTGATCGTCATGTCGATGCTCGGTGTCACTCGAGTCGCCGCGCAGAGTCCGGTTCGGTATTCGATCTCGTTCCCCAATCGGGGACGAGACGCGCTTCACCAGTTCGCGAAAAACGTCTACAATTTCCGCCTGCTAGTTCCGCCCCCGCCTCAGCACCCGACCCGGACGGATGTTGCGGTACTGTCCGTTCTCGACGGCGATTGCGCCATTCACCAACACCCAGTCGATGCCCACGGGATATTGGTGCGGATCCTCGAAGGTCGCTTGATCCGAGACGGTCGCGGGGTCGAAGATCACAACATCGGCGAACCACCCTTCTCGGAGCTGGCCGCGCTCGCGTAGCCCCATCCTTTCCGCGGGCATCGTGCTCATCTTGCGCACGGCTTGCTCGAGTGAGAGCACGCCCTTGTCCCTCGCGTAGAGCCCGAGCACACGCGGGAAGGTGCCGTACCAGCGGGGGTGGGGATGTCCCTCGCCTGGCTGCGTCAGACGCCCGTCCGACGCGATCATCGTGAACGGGTGCGCCATGATGCGCTCAACGTCTTCCTCGCTCATGGCGTGGAAGATCGCGCTGGCTCCGCCTCGCCGTACGGCCTCGATCACCAGCCGGGCCCCGGTCTCGGGCGTCGATTCGAGCCCCTCCCGCATCGCCCAATCGTGCAGAGTCTTACCTTCGAGCGAGCGATCCCACGCCACGATCGCAAACTGGACCCGGTTGAGGTCGTTGCCGCCCCGATCGTTGACGATGTTGAACGCGATGCCAGCGAGGATGCTGTCGGCGAGCGCCGGGTCCTCCATCCGCTGTAACAGGTCACCGGTCCCGCCGGCCATCGCCCATGCCGGAATCAGGATCGTGATGCCAGTATAGCTGGCCGTGTACGGGTACTGGTCGATCATCGCGTCGGTGCCGGCCGCACGCGCGGAATCGACCATCGCGAGCGTCTTCACCGAGGCGCCCCACGTCGGTTGGCCGACGACCTTGTGGTGGGTCAGCACGATGGGGATGCTCGCACGCTTCCCTATCTCCAGCGCCTCTCCCACACCTTCGAGCAAGCCGAGCCCCTCCTCCCGGAGGTGCGACGTATAGAAGCCACCCAGTCGGCCGGCGACTTCCGAGAGTGCGACCACCTCGTCCAGTTCGGAGAACGCGCCCGGCAGGTACTTGAGCCCCGTGGAGATCGCCCAGGCGCCCTCGTCCATTGCCTGCGCAACCATCTCCTTCATGCGCTCGAGCTCGCTCGCGGTGGGGGCTCGGTTCTCCAGACCCATGACCGCGCGCCGCACCGTGTTGTGTCCGACCATGAAGCCGACGTTCATGCCGACGCCCACAGCGGCGACCAGCTCCAGGTGCTCCGCGAAGGGCCAGGGGCCCCCACCGTCGGGGCCGCCCAGCGCGGTCGTCACGCCCTGCCTCACGTGGCTCTCAGCGCCGGGCAGCCGCAGTAGCGGGTCGAGGTGCGCGTGCAGGTCGACGAAGCCGGGGGCGACGACCAGCCCGGTAGCGTCGATCGTGCGGCTCGCCCTCTCGGGATCGAGGGGCGTGGGCGACACTCTCACGATCCTGTCGTCCACGATCGCGACGTCGGCTCGAAAACCCGGTCGCCCGCTGCCGTTCATCACCGTGCCGCCCTGGATGAGCAGATCCCAGTCCGCGCTCGTCTCGAGGCGGATATAGGTCCCGTCAAACGAAGTGCTCCACACTGTTCCGCCATCGCTGGACACTTCCCAGAGCTGCCGCACCCGGTCTCGGCCTCCGTCCATACGCGACCAGGTGATGCGGTTGAGCGTCACCACCCCCGCGGAGTCGACGGTTTCGCCCTGCATGACCATCCGGCCGTTCTCGTATCCGCCCTCGAGCTGCAGCAGTGTCCCCTGGTTGTCCATCCAGGTCTGGTGCCAAACGCCTCGCGTCCGGTCGAAGATGTTGAGGCTCTGTCCCTCGTAGCCGGACGGCGTGGTGTAGTGCTCCTGGAGAACACACTCGCCCAGCACCAGGGAGAGAGTGTTGTGCCCCGCGAGGGCTCCGTTCGCGGCGCGCACCACCCACCGGCCCTCCCAGAAATCGAAGTGACGATTCGCCTCGGCAGAGCACGGTCTCTGGGCGCTGAGGGAGGCCGCTGTAGTGGCCAGGGCGACGGTCAACATCATCAGCGGGAAGCGGATCGAGCGCATGCGTTTCTCCGGAGCTGTTCGGATGGGTTAGCCAAAGTGCCGTGTGATGTACGCCTCGGCCAGCTCCCGATGTCGGGACCGAGGACTGTCCGCCTGTGGGACGCGCTTTCGCACATGCGCAACGGACACACCTAGACACGAGATGACATAGAGTGTTCTAGTGGGTTGATTGAGAACGAGTTACGAGGCGCGATGGGCGTTTGGCACGACCCTTTCTATAGAAGGATGCCGTCTGAGCGAATATTGCTCGGCCGGAGGGACGATGGGATGCGAAGGGTGGGGTCGGTGATCAGCCCGCCGGGTCCGGTCGAGCTCTTTCGCTCAGAACCACTTTGAGACTCGAATGAGGGTGAGACGGGTGAGGACGAAGACGAAAGCTGAAGGGTGGGAGTGGACGGTGGCCAGGGCTCTAGCGGCGGCACTCTTGTTATTGGCGCTGGCCGCGACCGCGCTCGTGGCGCAGCGGGCGCCGAGCCAGTTGACGCTCGAGGAGGCGATCGTGCTCGCCAAGGGCAACAACCCGCTCTATCTGAGCACACAGAACGACATGGCGCAGGCCAACTGGCAGACCCGGGAGGCGTATGCCGCGTTCTTGCCCACGGTCAACGTGAATGGCAGAGCGGCGTATCAGGAGGCGGGTGTTCAGCGACTGGGAGCACTGGAGTTCGACGCTCCAACGGATTGGGCGTTCTCGAGCTACAGCATGAACTTCAACATGGCGATCACGGGGAACACGATTTTCGGGATCGCCAACGCGCGTGCGAACAAGCGCGCGACGGCGGCGAGCGTTCGCGCCGCGGAGTGGAACCTCGAAACGTCCGTGGCGTTGCAGTACATGACCGCGCTGCGCTTCATGGATCAAGTCGACGTCGCACAGCGTCAGTTGGATCGCGCACGGCAGAACCTCCGGATCGTGAGCACGCGTGTGGAGACTGGTGCCGCGGCCGGCACCGAAGGAAGGCAGGCCGAAGTGGACCTCGGTCGGGCCGAAGTCGGCATGATCCAGGCGCTGCGCGACGTGAGGCAAGCCAAGCTTCTGCTTGCGGAGCGGCTCGGCGTCGCGCTCGATGTCGACGTCGAGTTGGCGAGCCAGTTCGATGTGTTCGAGCCCGACTTCGAGGTCGGGCCGTTGATCGATCAGGCTCTCGCGGCGCACCCGTCTCTGCGAGCCGTTGCTGCGCTGGAAAGCGCGAGCAAGGCTGCCGCGCGCCAGATCTCCACGAGCCAATATCTGCCGTCGCTTTTCCTGAGCACTAGCTTGAGCGGGTTTGCGCGGCAGGCGCTGAACGAAGATTTCGTAGCCTCGCAGGTCGACGGGCTAGCGGCCTCCCGCATCGGGAACTGTGAAGAAAAAAACGCGCTCAACAGCGGGTTGGCTGGCGGGCTTCCGGGTTGGGTGAACCAAGACTGCTCACAGTTTGCGGCGACTGACGATGCTCGTGCAGCCGCGCTGGCCGCGAACAGGCTCTTCCCGTTCGACTTCAGCTCCAACCCGGTGACCCTGAGCGCGACCGTATCGCTCCCGATCTTCACAGGCTTCACCGGTCAGCGTCAGGTGTCGCAAGCGAACAATGCCGCCGAGGACGCGGAACACAACCGTCGGGCGGAGGAGCTTCGGCTGAGGACGGCGGTCACGAACACCTACGACAACCTGGTTACGGCCTACCAGGTGATACAGGTCGAAGCTCGAAACCAAGCACTCTCCGAGGAGCAGTTGCAGTTGCAGCGGCGTCGGTACGCGCTCGGTGCCGCCGGCTTGCTCGAGCTCATGGACGCGCAGACGACCGTGACTACGTCGGATCAACTGTACCTGAACGCGCTGTACGACTTCCATTACAACTTGATCGCGCTCGAAGCGGCTGTGGGTCAGCCGCTCCCTTCACGCTGAACATTGGCTGAACTACTACTCGCCGAACTACTAGCGGAACTATTAAAGGGCTGACCGTGGACATCATTCGCGATACCAGACCGCAGAAGAAGAGGAAGCGGCTCGTGTGGAGTGCGGTGGGGGTGGGCGTCATCGCGCTGACGATCTTCCTGCCAAGGCTCTTGCCGTCGGCTGCGCCGAGCGTGGACGCCGCGACCGTGTGGAGAGACACCGTCGTGCGCGGCACGATGGTCCGCCAGGTGCGTGGACCGGGCACGCTCGTGCCCGAGCAGATGCGGTGGATCACCGCCCTCACACCGGGTCGCATCGAGCAGATCCTCGCTCTGCCCGGCACTGAGGTCGGCGAGGGTGATCTCATCATGGTCATGAGCAACCCTGACGTGGACATGCAGCTCCTGCAGGCGCAGCAGCAGCTGTCCCAGGCACGAGCGACGCTCGCGCAGCTACGCACGAGCTTGGCAACGCAGGAACTCACGCAGCGGGGGACCGTAGCGACGGTGCACACGCAGTTCCTCGACGCTGAGCGAAACTACGCGACCAACCAGCGCCTCTTCGATGAGAACCCGGACCTGGTGGCCCGCGCCGACCTCGATCGTTCCAAGGAACAGGTCGACGAACTGTCGATTCGGCTCGAGATCGAGGAGGATCGCCTCGAGGTGATCGCCGGCACCGCTCAGGAGCAGCTCGACGCGCAGCTCGAGCAGATCGAGCGTCTGACCGAGATGGCGGCATTCAACAGGGATCGTCTGAGGTCGATGCAGGTGACGGTTCCGGTCGCCGGTGTACTCGCGCCGCTGGACATCCCGCTCCAGGAGGGACAGTGGGTGCAGTCGGGGCAGAACCTGTCGCGCGTAGTCGTGCCGGGTCGGCTCAAGGCCGAGATTCGGATCCCGCAGACCCAGGCGCAGGACATCGTGGTCGGCCAGGTCGCGTTGATCGATACGCGTACCGACACGATCGTGGGTCAGGTCGTTCGCATCGATCCGGCGGTGAGAAACGGAACCGTGACGATCGACGTCGCGCTTCCGCGGAACTTGCCGCCTTCGGCGCGTCCGGACCTGAGCGTTGACGGCAATGTGGTCATCCAGAGGCTTCAGGACATCGTGTACGTGGGGCGTCCGACCTTCGGCCAGGCGAACGCGCAGGTCAGCATCTTCAGACTGACCGAGGACGGCCAGTACGCGGACCGCGTGACCGTCCGTCTCGGGGTCAGCTCGGTGAACGAAATCCAGGTGCGGGAGGGTCTGGAACCCGGCGACGTGGTGATTCTGTCGGACATGTCCCGGTGGGACGGCTTCGACCGGGTGAAGCTCAGAAACCGATAATCAGGACTTCCTTCGGAGCCTGCCACCGCGGTGATGTGGTGTTGCGGTGGTGATGAGGGGGCGGGCGCCGTGGGAGCTTTCAAACCCAAGGGTAGAGGGGACGACGATGGCTGGAGATCATCCGCTGATTTACATGGAGGGCCTGAGCAAGGTCTTCTACACGGAGGAAGTGGAGACGCACGCGCTGTCGAACATCAACCTGTCGATCGCGACGGGTGAGTTCGTAT
>JADFSR010000051.1 GCA_022560615.1 Gemmatimonadota bacterium | reverse complement strand
CAAGCGCAGCATGGTCGAGAATACCGTCTTCCGGTACAAGACGATCATCGGTCGAAGTATGCGAAGTCGAACCTTCGATGGACAACGAGTCGAGGTACAGCTGGCGAGCAAGATCCTCAACACGATGGCCCAGCTTGGGATGCCCGCAGCTACCGCGTGGAGTGACTCCCGCTCGGGGGAGGGGGGATCTGCCTTGAGTGCCGAGCCATGCACCAACGCCGCTTCGCGTCTTCGTGGAAGGCGTGGTGATCGAGTAGTCGAATCTGCTCGCGCTCCGCTGACCTGCGCTGCATCTTGAGCGCATGAGCGAAGCTATCGCCCGCCTGAACGCAGCCCTCGAAGGCCGCTACCGCATCGAGTCCGAACTCGGTGAGGGCGGTATGGCGACCGTCTACCTCGCCGAGGACATCAAGCACGGGCGCAAAGTCGCGCTGAAGGTGCTGAAGCCGGAGTTGGCGGCAGTCGTCGGAGCCGAGCGGTTCCTGGCCGAGATCAAGACGACCGCCAACCTCCAGCATCCGCATATTCTGCCGTTGTTCGATTCCGGCGAGGCGGACTCCTACGTGTTCTACGTGATGCCGTACGTGGAGGGGGAGAGCCTACGGGACAGACTGGACCGCGAGCATCAGCTTCCCGTGGACGACGCGGTGGCTCTCGCCTCGAAGGTTGCCGGTGCGCTTCAGCACGCGCACGAGCATGGGATCATTCACCGCGACATCAAACCAGGCAACATCCTGCTCCAGGACGGTGAGCCGGTCGTGGCAGACTTTGGGATCGCGTTGGCCGTAGGAGCCGCTGGAAGTAACCGACTGACTGAGACCGGCCTGAGCCTAGGCACTCCCTATTACATGAGCCCGGAACAAGCGACAGGCGATCAGGCCGTAGGGGCCTCCACCGACACGTACGCTCTGGGGTCCGTTCTGTACGAGATGCTGGTCGGTGAGCCGCCCTATGGAGGCAGTACCGCTCAAGCGGTGCTCGGCAAGATCATTTCTGGCAAACCGGTATCAGCGATGGAGGAGCGCCCAACGGTTTCGGCGAACGTGGACGCCGCGATCAGGAAGGCGCTGGAGAAGCTGCCAGCGGATCGGTTCACTTCGGCGCAAGAGTTCGTAAGAGCACTGGGGGATGAGCACTTCCGGTATGGAGAGGCTGTTGCAGGACTGGCGGGTGCCGATTCGGGTCTGTGGAAGCGGCTGAGTATTGGGCTCGCGACTCTGGCGGCAGTGTGCACGATCGGTCTCGGCTGGTGGATCTGGTTCGGAGGCGGATTACGCTCGGCCTCGGTCGAGCGATCCATCGCAGTCCTTCCGTTCGATGACCTGAGCCCCGAGGGCGACCAGCAATACTTCGCCGATGGGCTGTCGGAGGAGATCATCTATGCGCTGACTCAGATCGCGGGCCTGAACGTGGCGGCTCGTACCTCCACGTTTCTCCTTGCGGAGCAAGGCGCCGACATCGCGACGGTGGCGAGCACACTGGGCGTGGCTAACGTTTTGGAGGGCAGCGTCAGGAAGTCTGGTGACCGACTAAGGATCACCGCTCAGTTGATCGAGGCCGAGAGCGGATTCCATCTGTGGTCTGAAACCTTCGACCGCGAACTCACCGACATCTTCGAGATCCAGGACGCGATAGCGAGAGCGATCGCAGAGCGTCTCCAGGTCACAGTGATGGCAGGCGACCAGACCCCGCTCGCACGCCACGGCACTGAAGACCTCGAGGCATATGAGCTCACCTTGCAGGGTCGATTTCACGCCAACCAGCTGTCCCAAGAGGCCCTCGAGCAAGCGATCGACTACTTCGATCAGGCGATCATCCGGGATCCTCGGTATGCGCCGGCGTATGCTGGGAAGGCCTTCGCGTACGGTAACCTTTCCGCCCTCGAATATCTTCCGCCGCTCGTTGCGATGCCTGAGACGAAGGCAGCGGCGCGACGAGCCATCCAGCTCGATAACAGTCTCTCTGCGGCCCACACATGGCTGGGATTCGCCTACTTGTTCTTTGACTGGGATTGGACCGCCGCGGAACAGGAGCTTGTGACGGCGTTGGAACTGAACCCGAATTCCGCTGAAGCACACCTGGTGTACACGGCCTATCTCGCCAGCCAGGGACGGATGGACGAAGCGGTCAGCCATGTTCGGCGGGCCCAGGAGATCGATCCGAAATCGATCATGGTCTATGCGGGCGGGTCTGGTACCCAGTGGACGTTTTTGATGGCACGGCGGTACGCCGAGTCCATCGAGGAGGGGAGGAGGGCGGTGGACCTGGATCCTGAGAACTCCTTTGCCCACGCTCATTTGGGGCTCGCGCTAGTGGAGAACGGCGTGTTTGGGGAGGGCATCACAGAGCTTGAGAAAGCGACCCGCCTGGAGGATGCCCCCATGCTCAAGGCCTTCCTGGCGTACGGGTACGCCGAGGCCGGCCGGGAGTCCGACGCCAGAGCGCTTCTGAGCGAAGTGGAGGAAATCTCGCGGGAGCGTTACACCTGCGCGTACGAGATCGCGGTCGTCCACCTATCGCTCGGTGACGAGGACGCCGCGATCGAGTGGCTGGACAAGGCGTTCGAGGACAGTGCGGCTTGTATTCCGCTTCTGAACGTCGATCCCAGGCTCGACAACCTGCGCGACGACTCCCGCTTCCAGGAGCTTCTGGACCGCGTCGGGTTCGAGTCGTCCGCCGTCCGCGCTGAAATCATTGGCGTTTGACCGCGACGGATGGAGTGAGCGTCGAAGGGGCGATCCCCTGGCTGCGGATCTTGGCGGAAGGCGTGGTGATGCTCGGCTCGATCCTGGTGTAGTGGGGTCTGCTCGCGCTCTGCTGACCTGCGCCGCATCTTGAGCGCATGAGTGAAGCCATCACCCGCCTGAACGCAGCCCTAGAGGGCCGCTACCGTGTCTGAGACACGCCAGATAGGCCCCTACAAGCTGCTTGAGCTTCTCGGCGAAGGCGGGATGGGGGAGGTGTGGCTCGCCGAGCAGTTGGAGCCAGTCAGGCGGCAAGTCGCCCTCAAGATCATCAAGCTAGGGATGGACACAAAGCAAGTCGTCGCCCGCTTCGAGGCCGAGCGTCAAGCCCTAGCCGTCATGGACCACCCCAACATCGCCAAGGTGTACGACGGCGGTGCCACGCCCGAGGGCCGTCATGTTTCTCTACATGTTCGGGCTGCTTCGGTGCACCGTTTTCCACCCGACTCGCGAGCGGGGATCTAGCGATCTCTGCCGCGGTAGGCGCCTGGTCCGCCCGTACCAGGCCTACCGCCGCCGATCCGCGCTAGAGCGCCATCTTGGGGATCTCGCAGGGGTCATCGGTGGCGTCCTGTTCCAAAACCCAGCTGATCGTTAATCCGTGAGCTTGCAGGGGATTAGGTTGCGCCCTCCACGCCATTCTCGGTCGACATGGCGCATTTTGGAACCGACGAGTTGAGGGATATTGAACACGCCTTTGCAGATGTTCGACCGGCCGACTTCTTCACGGTATGCCACCGAGCAACGGGAAGTGATCTACGACTTCGATGACGTGGGCGGATTCGTGATGTAGCCGGGTTTCTTCTGACCGCACCTCGTCTCGCCAGTGTGCGACACTTCGGGGGTGTCTGGAGCAGCCCGCCAGCTTCTCGGCTCAGGCTCGCTTCGGAAGCCGTCGCGTGGTTGCCAGGCCGGGGAGGTGCGTTCATCGTGTTTCACGGCTCGTGGGACCGGGCGGCAGCGTCTACATCTCGAACGGCAAGCCCGGCCGAATCTGGAGAGTGATGTACCCCGGCGCCTGAACTCCCCAACCCAACCCGCTGCAGACTCACGACTTGACGCTAAACCGGGCGCGCGCTGCCGCGAGGCTCTCGAGGCTCCCGATGTCGTACCAGGCACCCTCGAGCGGGCTCGCATAACAGGGAACGCGCTGCACGAGCCACGCTAGGAAGTGGCCTGGAGCGTCCGGATTCCCGCTCTCCAGGTATTCGTCGAGGAGCGCCAGATCCTGTCGGGGAAAGAAATAGACGGCGATGGCGCTGAGGTCGGTCTGCGGGTCGGCGGGTTTCTCGCGGAGCCGAGTGACCCGCTGGTCCTCGCCCAGCGTGACCTCGTTGTATGGAGAAGGTCCCCCGTCAAGCTTCACTCGCCGCACGAGCATCGTCGTTCGGCCACGTGCCAGGAACTCCCGATGAGCGTCCCTGAGGTCGACCTCGAAGAGGTTGTCACTCGCCAGAACAATCGCGTCCTCATCCTCCAGCGGCACCATCTTGAGCGCGAATCTCAGGTCACCGATGGCGCCCAGGCGATTCTCATGCGACGTCGTTTCATCGTTCAGGAGCGTGAACCGGACCCAGGGGTCTTGCGTCTCGAGCCAACACTCGAACCGATCAAGGAATCGCTTGTTGGTGACGATGACGACTTCGGTCAGTCCGTCCAACACGCGGAGGCGACCCATGATGTGCGTGAGAGTCGGCGCTCCTCCCACCTCGAGCAGAGTCTTCGGGATATCTCGGGTGAGCGGATACATGCGCGTCGCATAACCCGCGGCCAGGACGTACGCCTTCACGCGACCCTCGGGCGACATGTGTGGACCATGGCTCGGAGTCGAGGACAAATTCCCGTTTTGTGTCGGAATATGGTATTCTCGACCATGCTGCGCTTGCTATAGCCTGAGGAGCTGTGCCACTCGCGCCGCCCGAGTTCTCGGATCGAGCGGATGTTCCGGTTCCTCTCCCTCAGGGCAGCCGAGGGCTCCGGATTCAGCTGGGCGTTACGTCCAAGCGGGATGAGCACCCGCACCGCCCGTCCTTCACCTTGCTCATGGGCCGCTTCGTAAACCGCCTTGCTGTCGTACGCACCGTCGGCCGAGACCGATGCGAGGGGATCAGTAATTTGCTCAAGCAAGGCTGGGACCTGGGTACAGTCATGCGTCCGGCGAGCGGTCAGATCCGAGGCGACGATGAGCAGGTGGATCGGTCGACCCGTGGCGAGCGTGCGAAATCCAATGACACGGAGGGTCTTGAGCCGCCGAGACAGCGTGGTGTGATCGCCGATCGGGAGATCGATCTCGAAGAACTCTGCTAGGCAGCGCAGGAAGCCCTCGAGCCAGACTATCACGTCGCCACGCTTCTGCAGTCCAGCCTCGTATTCAGCCCAATTCCGCACCCGATACCGAGGCTTCGCGTACTTGTACTGACTGCGCTTCGGATACTTCACGGGTGCTGACTCCGGGTCTGGGGCTTCGCGTCACTTTGAAGCTACAATCGGGAGCCATGCAGCAACGCCGGGCGTGCTTGCTGCCCGCCCGCCGGGCGGCCCGAGTCGATCCGGTGACAGCGTTCAGAGCTGATTGAGGGCCGGGCTGGCGGGGCCAAGCCCCGCCGCCCATTCTCGGGCTTCCCAGCAATCTCCCAAGATCCGGTACATGAAGCGTTTCGGGGTGCGCCAATGCTCAGTGACCTCGCGGCCATCGTTAGCGAGCAGCTAGTGACGGGATGCTAGGCTCTTGAGCCACATCCGCGTCCGTACGGGTGTCGACCGGGTCCTCGCGGGCGGGGCCGACCACCTACGGGGAACTGCCTGCGGGCTGATCGTGCATCCGGCGTCTGTGACATCGGAGCTGACCTTCTCGGCTGACGCCCTGCTCGCGGCAGGCTTCGACGTGCGTGCGCTCTTCGGACCCCAGCACGGGGCGCGCGGAGAAAAGCAGGACAACATGATCGAGTCGGAGCACTACGTCGACCCGGTGACCGGCCTCCCCGTTCACTCGTTGTACGGCGAGGTCCGAAAACCCACCCCCGAGATGCTGCACGGTCTGGACGCGATCCTCTTCGATCTCCAGGACGTGGGGGTCCGCGTGTACACCTTCGTGTGGACGATGGCGCTCGCGATGCAGGCGTGCGCTGAGGCCGGTGTGCGCTTCGTGGTACTGGACCGCCCGAACCCCATCGGGGGCGATCGCCGCGAGGGTCCCGTGCTCCGCCCGGGCTTCGAGTCCTTCGTGGGCCTGCATCCCGTGCCGCTCCGGCACGGGCTCACGTGCGGAGAGCTGGCGCTGTGGCTCAACGATGTGCGCGGCATCGGGTGCGAGCTCGAGGTCGTTCCTTGCGAAGGGCTCCGCCGGCGGATGAGGTGGCGCGACACCGGACTACCATGGGTGATGCCGAGCCCCAATCTACCTACGGTCGACTCGTGCGAGGTCTATCCTGGCACGGTGCTGGTCGAGGGCACCAACCTCTCGGAAGGGAGGGGCACGTCACGGCCGTTCGAGCTCGTCGGCGCCCCGTACCTGGATGCCCGTGCCTTCGTCGAACGACTCGAAGGGTACCGTCTTCCTGGAGTACGATTTCGCCCGTGCTACTTCGAGCCGGCGTTTCACAAGCACGCGGGCACGATGTGCGGCGGCGCTCAACTCCACGTCCTCGATGCCCAGACGCTCGAGCCGATACGGACGGCGGTGGCTCTCCTCAGCGCCGCGAAGGAGCTGGCCCCGGACGCGTTCGCGTGGCGGGACCCGCCGTATGAGTACGAAGAGACGCTCGCTCCTATCGACATTCTCTGGGGGCACGACGGATTGCGTGCCGGTGTGGATTCCGGCGCGACCGTCGATGAAATCCTACACGCTGTCGAGGGCGAGCTCGCCGACTTCGACGACAGCGTCGCGCGCTTTCTGCTCTACGAGTAGCAGTCGGCGCGCGACGCGGTTAGGCCGCTAAGAGCAGGCGGCGCTCCTCGAGAGCACCGACTCGATCCTCAGATCGAGTATGTCGCCGGGGTCCGCGTTAATGGTGCGCGTGGTGCACTTCGGGCCCGCCAGCAGGTCGATCTCGATGCGCAGAGGCTCGCTGAAATCCCATGGGATCTCCAGCACGGCCTGCTGCTTACCGGTGACGACGCCGAGGTGCTGGCGCGAACTCAAGCCAACAGCGTACAGCCGCGCATCCATGAAGTTGTCGTTCTGCACGTGAATACGGATCATCTCCTCCCCGACGGGCTCGCGGGTGAAGAGTTGTCCACGCTCAACCACTCGTCCGGGTGTCGCACAGGCCGCGATCGCTACGAGCGCGGCGAGCGACATCAGTGTCTTCCTCATCATCATCTCCTCACCTCCGGAGCCAGCCACCGTTTCATAATACGACGCATCTAGGACGGAAGTAACCACAAGCGGTGGGCACTACTATGCCTGCGAGCCGCACTTGTGACGAAACTGGGGAGCTTGACGAAACTGGGGAGCTTGAAGAATAGGCGGTGCACCCCCATTCTGCGACTATCCCGGCGCGCTCGAAGCCGGGTCGCAGCCTTGGATGGCCTCGATGTACCGTGTGCGCAAGCTCATCCGCGAAATCCATCGCCGGTCGGTGTGGCACGTACTCGGCGTCTATCTCGGGATGTCTTGGCTCCTGCTCATCGTGGTAGGCCTGCTGACCAACTTTGCGGGTCTGCCGGATTGGACGCCGAAGATGGCGCTCGCGCTGCTGGTGATCGGATTCCCGATCGTCACAGCGACAGCCTTCATTCAATCCGGTGTGCCGGGCCTCACCGCGGATCCTCACGAAGAGATCCACCCGGACGATGTTGTGGGGAAGACTCCGGCGGAGGTCCTCGTCGTGCCCCAGGCGCACCCGATGTACGGGTCGGGGGTCTTCACGTGGCGGAACTCCGTTCTGGGCGCGGTGGCCGCGGCCGGCCTCCTGGGTGGTTCAGTGGTCGCATATCTGACGATGTGGACCCTCGGCATCGGACCGGTCGGATCTCTCGTGGCGCAGGGCATTCTGGACGAGGGGGACGGCGTGCTGCTGGCCGAATTCGAGAATCGTACTGACGACGCGGCGCTTGGGGCCGCCGTGACAGACGCCTTCCGCGTGGACTTCTCTGAGTCACGGGTCCTGACGCTGGTAGGGGCCGCCACGATCTCTGAGGGGTTGCGGAGGATGGGTCGGGATCCGGGGGTGTCGCTCACGCCGGCCGTCGCGCGCGCGCTGGCGGAACGAGAGGGCATCAAGGCCACGGTGGAAGGCGAGATCTCCCGTGAGGGCGACGGTTATCTCCTCGTGGCGAGGTTGGTCTTGGTGGTGAACGGCACGTCACAGGCGCAGTTCAGCGAGAGGGCGGACGGAGACGGCACGCTCCTCGACGCGATCGACCGGCTCTCCGCTCGTATCCGGGAGAGGGTGGGCGAGTCCCTCCGAAGCATCCGCGCTGCCGAGCCGCTCGAAGAGATCGCTTGCTCAGCGATATCCCGCGCCCGCGGTGCGCCTGACGACGAGCTCGCTCAAGGCCTTGAAGCACTATGCCGAGGCCGTCCGCCTACGCCTTGACGAGACCCCTTTGCTTCAGTTCTTCGTCGAACGCGACGAGATCGTAGTCGTCCTCGAATCCGATCTTGTCGAGCGCCGGGAGGTAGCGGTCGAAGTTGGCTTCGCCCGCTGTGAGTTCGCGGTCGAAGAGCGCGAGCTCGCGTTCCCCGGCCTCGATGGCCGAGTCGCTGGTAGAGAAGACGATCTCCCCCAGCGTCCGGTTTTCGAGCTGCAGCTTCCTGCGTACGGTCTCACTGGCCCTGAACTGCTGGCGGAGGGCCGGGAAGCGGTACCGCGTATCTCCGGTGTCGTCGATCACGACCTCGGCGTCGAGCTCGGCCGCCAACGCCTGAATCGCCGCGTCGACGTCCAGCCGCTTGACGACCTGCGACTTCAGCCGGGAGGCCACGTGCTCGTAGGCTTCGGTCGTGCCGACGTCACGCTCTCCGTCCAGCGACCGGCTGTAGACCAGACCGAGCAGTACCCGACGGATGTTCTGCTTGTCCCGCCGTTTATTCTCTCGCATCACTCCCCACATGCGAAGGAAGGGGACTCCATAGAAGACGACGCTGAAGACGAGAGGTATCAGGACGAGCCCGACGAATGCGGCAGGACCACCGATTCCGAGCCGAGGGAAGATGAACCAAGGCGCGGTCGCGGCTGCCACCAGCGTGAAGCCGTTCATGCCGGCGACGATTGCGTTCGAGCTCGCGGTATTGCCGGTCAGCTCCTGCTTGTGCTCTAGGCGCAGCCACGCTGGGTTCGGCTCGCGTACCTTCGCGTCGTGGGCGCTGAGCATGAGTCCCGGGAAGGCGTACACGAGTTCGCCGTCCGGCGAGACCGCCGCCTCGCCGTCGTAGGCGCCCAGTAGCCGTCCCATCTCGTCCTCGGCCTCCGGGAACGTGAGCGCGGTGTGCTCCACGAGCTCGGCCGTCGTGATCACGCCATTGCGGGCGCGGATGAGCCTGATCGTGCTCCGATCGAGCTGCTTCTGAGTCGGCTTCGGCTTGTCCGGGCCAAAAACGAACGCGAAGACCTTCTTGTAGAAGGGCGGGCGGTCTTCCTTGGCGAGCGAGCTCTCCCAGCGGTGGCCGTAGTACGGCCGTCCGAGCCTCCACCGCGGGGTCCAGATGTAGTACCAGAGCCAGAAGTTGCCGAAGTGGAAGTGGCCATGACCCCTACCTCTCCGTCCTCCCAACAGTCCGCCCCCTCGGGAGCTGCTGTTCCTGTTCGCGAGAAGTGCCGCGATCACCAGCGCCACGAAAACGAGAAAGTAGACGACGAGCACGATCACGATCGTCGCCTTGAAGCCCTTCGTGAACAGATCGGTCGCCGTGCGCTTCACGCGGGCGAGCACCGGCTCTGTTCCGCGGACGATCAGATTCTCGTCGAACTCGTAGAGCAGTTCGCCGGAGTCGGAGACCGCGAGGTGCCCTTGGTGCGACTCCAAGAGCACCTTGAGCCCCGAGCGCACGTCGTCGCCGGGCAGGCCGGAGTCCGCCATGACATCTCCCACGGTACCTCGGCCTTGCAGGCGCCGGAGTGAGGCGAGGATATCGGCTTGATGCTCGGCGAGTATGAGCGTGCTCACGGCCAATCCATTGGGGTTCGGGAGCGTGGAGTGTTGACTGCTACTACGATCTCGTCTCGGAGATCCTTCCACCTCCCTCGATCAACGCGACCACTGCCTCGCTCGCCGCGTCTTTGGTCGCCATCGCCAGTCCGACATAGACTGCCGTGGACAGCCCCATCGCCGGGAAGATCTCGTGTAGGATCTCAGAACCCGGGACGAGATCCCAGGCCAGGAGCACGACAATTCCGGTCACGAAGGAAGCGATCACGACGGTGCCGTTCCCGCGTTTCCAGTGCAGTCCCAGCACCAATGAGGGGAAGAAGCATGCGCCGTAGACTGCCCCGCTGAACGCGGTCAACTCCACGATACCGCCCAATGGGTTCAGCGAGATCAGCATCGTGATGAACGCGAAGAGCGCCACCCAGCCACGCGTCCAGAACATCTCCTGTTCTTCGCTGCGGCCGGGCCGGGCGATGCTTACCAGGTCGCGCTCGGTGGTCGATGCCATCACGAGCAGGACGCTGTCGAGCGACGACATCGCGGCGGCGACCATCGCGACCAGCAGGAACGAGCTCGTGCCCCGCCCGAAGACCTCACTGAGCAGGTTCGGGACCACGAGGTCCGTGTCTGCGATGCCGTCGGGGAAGATCCGCCGCGCGTACATCCCGACCGGGATCAGCAGCGAAAAGACGACAGCGAAAGTCAGAGACGACACCCACATGCCTGTCCGGATCGCCTTGTCGCTCCCCAGCGCGAAGAAGCGCGACAGCTGACGGGGCTCGACCGCGAACTTCACGAGACCCGCGACCATAGTGCCGATCAGGACCGGGACCGCGACGCCCCCTCCCCACGTGAAGAGCGCTTCGCCGCCTGGCTGCGTCCTAACTTCAGCGATCGCACCCAGGCCGCCTGCCGCGTTCACCGTCCCGAAGAAGAGCAGCGCCGCGGCAATGATCATCACGACACCCTGGACCGCGTCGGTCTTCACGACGGAGATGAAGCCGCCGATCATCGTATAGGTCATGACGATGAAGAACACGATGACGATCGAGATCTTGTACGGGATATCGAGGAAGACTTCGAGCAGGTTGCCGATGCCCTTGAAGACCGCGGTCATGTAGAAGAGCGAGGCCGCGATGACGATGAGCGCGGCGAAGACCCGGGCCGGCGTGCTGTTGAAGCGAAAGCCGATGAACTCGGGGATCGTCAACGAGTCCATAGCCGCGGTGAAGCTGCGCAACCGCGGAGCGACGACGATCCACGCGAAGAGGCAAAAGGCGACCGACGTGGGGATGAACAACAGCCAGGGCAGCCCCCAATCGTACGTGCGGCCGCTGAAGCCCACGAACGAATTCGTGCTCGCGTACGTCGCGAAGAACGAGAGACCGATGATCCAGCCGCCCATGCTGCGGCCGCCGACGTAGTAGTCGGCGAGGTCTTTGGTCTTCTTGTTCCCGCTCCAGGCGTGATGCGCGAGTATGACGGTGTAGAGCGCCATGAGCGTGTGCACCATCCAGTACTCGCGCAGGTTGCCCAGCACGGCGTCGATCATTCGCTCTCCAGGGCGCAGATCATGATCAGTCGGTCGGGAGGTTTTCTAGACGCCCCACTAGACTCTGCGCCGGAGGCCGGCGCAAGCCGTGTTGCGCGGAGCCCGTCAGACGAGCTCGTATGCGGAGCTATTCGACGTCGGGCGCGTCGAAGAGCTCGCACACCGTGAGTTTTATGACCTTTCCCATCGCGTTCCTCGGCAGGGCGTCCACGAGCAGGACCTCTTTGGGCACCTTGTAGGGCGCCAGCCGGTCCCGAGCGAACCCCCGCAGGGCTTCCGCTTCGAGTGGATGGGCCGGATCGCAAACGACCGCCGCACAGACGCGATCGCCCCAGTCGGCGTCCGGGACGCCGACGACCGCGCAGTCCACGACACCCGGGTAGGAGCGCAACACGTCCTCGATCTCGAGCGCGGATATCTTCTCCCCACCCGTCTTGAGGATGTCCACGCTCGAGCGTCCGAGGATGCGATACGCGCCGTCCTCGACCACGGCGTGGTCTCCGGTGCTGAACCAGCCCAGGTCGCCGAACGCTGCGCGTGTCTCGTCCTCACGCTGCCAGTAGGTCGAGAAGACTGTTGGCCCTCGCACCTGGATTTCCCCAGCGGCACCTGCGGCCACGCGGCTGCCGGCTTCATCCACGAGGCGGACGTCGACACCGGGTAGCGGCTGGCCCACGTGGCCCGCACGCCTCTCCCCGTCGAGCGGATTCGAGAGCGCCATGCCGATCTCGGTCATGCCATAGCGCTCGAGCAAGCGTTGCCCGGTGATCTCCCGCCAGCGCTCGAGCGTCGGCACTGGAAGTGCGGCCGAGCCGCACACCATCAGTCGGCAAGCCAGTGCGCCGGCGCTCCAAGCCTCTCTCGTCCGTGGGTCGGCACGTTCCCACGCTTCGATGAGCCGCCGGTATACCGTCGGCACCGCCATATAGAGCGTGCAATCGCCCCGGGAGAGGCGTTCCCACACATCCACCGCGTTGAAGCGCGGCAGGATCTCACAGGTGGCTCCGTTCCAGAGCGCCGAGGTGAGGACGTTCGTGATCCCGTGCACGTGGTGCAGGGGCAGGTGCAGTAGGATGTGATCGTGCTCGCTCCAACCCCACGCCCTACTTAGCGACTCAAGTTGGGACTGCAGGTTGGCGTGCGTGATCACGACGCCTTTGGGACGCCCCGTGGTGCCGGAGGTATAGAGCATCATCGCGGACCGGTCCCCAGCCGACTCCGGCAGGACTCCGATCGGTCCTTCGGCGAGCAGCGCGGGAGTCTGTAACACGGTCAGCCGCCGCTCCGCCGCGACGTCCGTGACCCGGTCGAGCAGCTCTGGATGTACGACGACGACTTCGGGCTGGGCGTCGTCGAGCACGTAGGCGAGCTCTGCCGCAGGATGAGATGTCGCCAGCGGTACCGCGAAGCCGCCGGACCGCCATATGCCCCACTGGACCGAGACGTAGTGCCAGCCTGGAGGTACGAGGAAGCAGACCCGCTCCGAGTGCAGGTCGTCGCGTCCGGCGAGCAGCCGCGTGGCGACTCGGCCGGACGTATCGAGCAACTCCCCGAATGTGAAGACCCCTTCAGGGGCTACGATTGCCGTCCTGTCGCGAATCCCGGCGGCACGCTCAAACAGGGGTAGAGTCAACGCGGGCGCTACCGCCTTCGCATCATGAAGAACAGTCCGATGATCGCGAAGCCGATCACCGCCTTGATAATGGCGTCGTGATCCCACTCACCTCGTTCGCTGGGCTCCCGTGCACGGATCTCCTGGTCCCGATGGATGGCGCAGAACCGTGACTCACCTCGCGCATCCCTCTTGCACCGGTCTCCCTTCTTCGTACTTCCACTGCACTGAGCCACGGTTCACCTCCTACAGAGTGTCCAGTGCATTCTACTACGGATCTGACCCCGTCGTGGTTCACCTTCCAGCCCTTCGCGTAGATTCCGGCCATGCCCTACATCGAGCAGATCGCCGTCGAAGACGCCACCGGGTGGCTGAGGAAACAGTTCGAGACAGCCCAAGAGCGCGCGGGCCGTGTGTGGCACATCGTGCATGTCATGAGTCTCAACCCCGGCACGATGGATGCGTCCCTACGGTTGTACGGCGCCATCATGTTCGGGGCCTCGCCGCTCACCCGGTGGCGACGAGAGATGCTCGCCGTCGTCACGTCCCAGTTGAACGATTGCTTCTACTGAACGCAGGCGCACGCGCACGACCTCCGGGAAGAGGTCACGGAGATCCTCGCCACCGACGCGGCTGCGGACGCCTTTGTGCACGCGATCAGCCGCGGTTGGCGTGACGCCGACCTTGATGAAGCCGATCGTGCGCTCTGCGCATATGCGGAGAAGCTCACACTCCATCAGCACGATATGGAAGGCGAGGACATCGAGGTCCTGCGCTCGCACGGGTTCGACGACACCGCGATCCATGACGCTACCCAGATCGTGGCTTACTTCAACTACATCACGCGCGTTGCTGATGGGCTGGGCGTCGAACCGGAAGACTTCATCCGACTTTGGGGTGTGGACGACGCCTGAACAGCCAGTTGACCCCTGCCTATATTCGTTGGCATGGAGACCAAGAGACCCACGAGTCCGGCCGCGGAAGAGATTCTGGGCGGCTATTTCCCCGCGCTCGATCATGGGTTCGTCGCGCTCGTCGACTACATGGGCACGGACTCGGACGTCGAGAGGGCGGCACGCGTCAGCTACGGATACGGCACACGGAAGGTGTCGGCCACGCGCGGGCTCGTGCGGTACTTGCGTCGTCATCGACACACGACGCCGTCGGAGATGGTGGAGTTCAAGTTCCACTGTGCGATGCCGATGTTCATCGCCCGGCAGTGGATACGACATCGGACGGCCTGCTTGGCGGAAGGGACCGAGGTCTATTTCGACCTACCGGGCGGAGTGGCCCGCCGAGGGAACCAGCTCTACAAGCTCCGCGTGGAGGATATCTGGGAGCGCTTCCAGCCGACCGAGAACCGGAGTCGCGCGGACAAGCAGCGCAATCCGTTCCACAGGCGTGACCGCGTGCGGGGCATGAAGCTCCGTCAAGTGAACGAAGACTCGCTCGAACTCCAACACACGCGGGTTGTCGATGTGTACCGCAACGGACGGAAGCCCGTGTTCCGGATGACGCTTGCCGACGGCAAGCAGATTGAGGCCACTGCCGACCACAGGTTCCTGTTCGCGGAGGGCTGGAACACCCTCAAGGGTGCCGCGGGTGTGCGGGAACGGGGCGGCCGGGCCGTCTGGGACTCGGGAGACCACTTCCTATACGTCAACGGTGCGGCCGAAGAGCGACCGTTGCTGTACCGTGACCCGGTGTGGCTCCAGCGGGAGTACCGGGGTCACAGGCGCCCGATCAGCGACCTCGCTGAAGCCTGTGGCGTTTCGTACCACACGATCCGGAAGTGGCTGGCGCGCTACAAGCTGACCGATCGGGGGCGAGGGCGATTCGCAGAAGCCCACGTTCCGTGGAACAAGGGCCAGACGTACCGGCTCGGGCCCCGCGAACTTTCGGAGGAGTGGATCACAGCAAACCGCAGGGTCCGGTCCGGCTCTGCTTCGAACTTCTGGCGCGGCGGCCGGACGACGGGACGCGACTCGATCGGTCGGTGGACAACCGAGGTCGCGGCCAAGGTCCATGCAGCGAACGGATGGACGTGCCAGCTCTGCCACACGCGGGCGTCCGAGCTGCATTGCCATCACATCGTGCCGGTTTGGGCCGACCTCGGGCGCGCACGCGACATCGAAAACCTCACGACGCTCTGTGGCGACTGCCATAGGCAGATTGCCGGCAAGGAACTGAAGTACGTCGAGCGCCTCGGAGGAGGAGCCGTAAAGTCGGAGTGGGTGCCTCGCGAGCGTATTGCGTGGAATCGACTGGACAGCGCGAAGCTGGTCCGTATCCTCGACTTCGAGTTCGTCGGCGAGAAGGAGACGTATGACCTGGAGGTCGAGGGGTCCTACCGCAATTTCATCGCGAACGGGATCGTCACACACAACTCCGTAAATGAGTACAGCGGGCGGTATAGCCTCATGCCGCTGTTGTACTACATGCCCGAGCGCGAACAATTCGCGCTTCAGAGCGCTCAGAACCAGCAGGGCAGGGGCGCGGAGGCATCGGATACGCTTTACGCCGACGCTGTCGAGCGCTGGCACCGCCTTCGCGAGACGGCGAGCGACGGCTACACCTGGATGGTCGGCGAGGACGTCGCGCGAGAAATCGCCCGCATCGACCTCCCGCTCTCGACGTATACGCAGTGGTACTGGAAGATCAACCTGCACAACCTGCTGCACTTTCTATCGCTACGTGCAGACCCGCACGCCCAGTGGGAGATTCGGGTCTACGCCGAGATCATCGCGGGCATGGTCAAGCGGGTCACGCCGCTCTCGTACGAAGCTTGGGTGGACTACGACCTCGTAGGACAAACCATGAGCCGCGCGGAGCTCGAGGTGTTGTCACGACTCCTGGTCGGTGGCGAGGACGGGATCTCCGCTCGCACCGGGGTCTCGCTGGGCGCCGATGAGCTCAAGGAAGCGGGACTCTCCCCTCGAGAAGTCCGCGAGTTGGTTGCGAAATTGCAGGCGCCGGCCCGTCCGGACTTCGACCTCGACCTGTCCAAGATGAAGTCGGCGGAAGAGGTCGCGAAGACGATGTTCGAAGCGGTACCGGGGAACTTTGAATAGGCTGGCAAGCTTCTGCCACCGGATGGCGACTACTTCACCCAGACCGTCTTCGTATTCGTGAACTCGAGAATCCCCAACGGGGAAAGCTCACGACCGTAGCCGCTTTCTTTCGTGCCGCCGAACGGCAGCCGCGGATCGGACTTCACGATGCCGTTCACGAAGCAGTTGCCGGCGTCCAAGAGATCTGCCGCGATGCGTTCACCCCGTTTCACGTCGCTGGTGTAGACCGAGGCTCCGAGGCCGTACGGTGTGTCGTTCGCCACCCTGATCGCTTCGTCTTCGTCTGCGACAGGGAGGATCGCGGCGACGGGTCCGAACAGCTCCTCCTCGTATGCCGCGGTCCCGGATCCGACGTCCGCGAGCAGCGTGGCCGGATACCACGCCCCGGGCCGCTCGGGCACGCAGCCGCCCATGACGAGGCGTGCGCCGCCTGCGACCGATCGCTGTACCTGATCGTGCAGCGCGTCCCGCAGATCGATCCGCGCCAGCGGGCCCAGCTCGGTGCCGGGGTCCATGGGGTCACCCATGATCGCTGCTTCCAGGCGGGTCGTGAGCTTCTGCTCGAACGCATCGCGCACCGCATCGACAACGACGAAACGCTTGGCCGCGACGCAGCTCTGACCGGAGTTGAAGAGTCGTGCCAATGCGCAACTCGCGACTGCCGCGTCCAGATCGGCGTCTTCCAGCACCAGGGAAGGGTCGCTCCCGCCAAGCTCGAGCACGCACTTCTTGATTGCGGCGCCGGCCCGAGCCGCCACCGCTCGACCCGCCCGCACGGAGCCGGTGAGACTGACGGCGCGCACGAGCTCGTGCTCGATGACCGCACCGGTCGTTTCGACGTCGATGAAGAGGTTGGCGAAGAGTCCGGCCGGGTATCCTGCGTCGGCGAACAGCGTCTCGAGCGCCTCGGCGCACGCCGGCACGCTCGGCGCGTGTTTGAGCAGGGTCGCGTTGCCCGCAGTGAGCGCCGGTGCAGCGAACCGGATCACCTGCCAAAAAGGGAAGTTCCACGGCATGATGCCGAGCACCACCCCGAGAGGTCGATGCACCCAATAGCTGGTCGAGGCGTCGGTCGGTGCCGGAACCGGAGCCAAGAAGCGCTCGGCGTTCTCGGCGTAATAGTCGCAGACCCAGGCGCACTTTTCCGCCTCGGCGACCGCTTGCCTCAACGGCTTTCCCATCTCGGTGGTCATCAGACGACCGAACACTTCTGCCCGCTCGCGCAACAGCGTACCGAGGGTTGTCAGCCGTTCGGCTCGCTCCGTTACCGGCCGATTCCGCCAACCGAGATGTGCGTCGTGAGCCCGCTCGATGGTCCGCTCCACCTCCGCGGCCGGCGTGTCCGGATAGGTGGCGATCGTCTCCCCTGTGGCAGGGTTCACGGCAACGAAGGTCATGGCGTGTGGCTTGGTCTGGAGGCCCCGGTGCGGAGCCCCTTCCCCGCAAAGCTACTCGGCCCGAAGCGCCTCCACAGGATGCGCCCCGCGGGTTTCACCGTGCAGAGCCGAAGCACGGAAACCAATTGGTCGCTCGCAGGGATTCCTGCAGAGCCGTACGATGAATGAAGCCGTCTCGCACCCCTCGGAGCATGAGCAAAGACCTACCCCTTCTCGGCGCCTCAGCGCTTGGCCACGGTCGCCGCGAGGCGACTGCGGGCTCGACCGTGATCGACGCCCCGGTGGTGCCGCTCACAGCGCTGGACCAGCTCTGGTTCCAGGTCGCTGGCACCGTGTGCAACCTGAGGTGCTCGCACTGCTTCATCTCCTGCTCGCCTGAGAACCACAGCCACTGGTTCCTGGGCCGAGCGGAGGTTCGAGAGCACCTCGCGGCCTCAGCGAGGCTCGGGGTGAAGGAGTACTACTTCACGGGGGGGGAGCCCTTCATGAACCGGGAGATGACCGGGATTCTCGATGACACGTTGGCGATCGGTCCGGCTACGGTGCTCACCAACGCGACTCTGCTGCCGCAGCGAACCGTGGATGAGCTAGCGCGAATTGCGGGCGGATCGATGTACACGCTCGAGCTGCGCGTGAGCATCGACGGCACGACTAGAGAGATGAACGACGCGCTGCGCGGCGAGGGGGCGTTTGAGAGGGCGATGGCAGGAATGGAGCGTCTGGTGGCTGCGGGTTTCCTGCCGATCGTGACCGCGATGCAGACATGGCAAGACCCCGAGACGCCGGAAGTGCTTGCTGCCTTCCGAGAACTACTCGCGGGCATCGGTTACGTCCGTGCCCGCGTGAAGATCTTGCCGCGCTTGCGTATAGGGGCCGAGCAGGAGCGTGCGGGAGGCTACTGCGAAACCGACCGCGTCACGGCGGAGATGATGGTCTCCTACGATGCGGATCTCCTGCTTTGCGCACGGGCTCGGCTCGTCACGGCTCGCGGCATCTGGGTCTGCCCGATCCTACTCGACTCGGAGTCCGGTCGGCTGGGCGAGACTCTGCAGGAGGCCGTGGCAGCTCCCGCGCTGTTGTCGGAGCAGGCGTGCTACACGTGCTATGTGAGCGGCGCGATCTGTTCCAACACGCCCGGATACACCAAGGATTTCTCGTGAACCCGGGTGGAGCCGCTTTTCCGAGCCAGCAGGAGTATCACAGGATCGCCGTCTTCGGTGGGGTCTATTCGAATCACCTCGCGCTCGAAGCCGCTCTGACGGACGCGAAGAGGCGAAACGTCGACGAGGTCATTTGTCTCGGTGACCTCGGGGCCTTCGGCCCTCACCCCGACAAAGCAGCGCGTGTCCTGAGAGACTCCGGTATCCCTGTCGTGTGCGGCAACTATGACGACTCCGTCGCACGCGGACTGGACGACTGCCAGTGCGGGTATACCGACCCGCGCGACAACCAGTTCGCGCGCCTGTCGTACCAGTACACCTTCCGCAATACGTCGCCGAAGCATCGGGCGTGGATGGGCACGTTTCCAAGTGAGCTGCGATTCCAGCTGGGAGCACTTTCCGTGCTAGCGTGCCACGGAAGCCCTCGACAGATCAACGAGTTCCTGTGGGAGTCCACCACGCCGACGCACTTCCTGCAGAAGCTCGCGAGAGACACCGGGGCCGACGTGATGCTCGGCACGCATACCGGAATCCACTGGGAGCGCAGGTGGGGCGATCCGAACGCGTCGCCCTCGGCCAGGCAGGAGTTCGGCGGAGCGTACGTCAACGTCGGGGCGCTCGGGCGACCCGCGAACGACGGGCGAACAGAAGTCTGGTACGCCTTGCTAGAGGCGGAGGGACGCGAGCTCACGGTCGAGTTTGTCCCCGTCAGCTACGACTACCGGGCACTCGCGCTGGAGATGCGGTCCGAAGATCTGCCGGAGGAGTTCGTGCAGACGATCCTCACCGGATGGTGGACGACGTGCCTGGAGATCCTGCCTGGGAAAGAGCGGGCGAAGGGACGATTCTGAGCGATGCCGCGTAGCTGCCGGCCTACTTTGCGCCACAAACGCAGCGAGCGTTAGCCAGAACTTCGCGCATGTGCTGGGCGGGGCGCGTTCGTCGAGAAGCTCTCCGACGTAGGACGCGGTGACGTGCGAAGCACGCTCTGGCCGCTCTTCGGTGCGGTGCTCGCGATCGCGTGCGTCGACGTCGCCAACTTGCTGTTGGAGTAACGGGCCGCCGGCCAGCCCTAGCGACCGTTGCCGCGCCCTCCACTCCCGGACGGGTCTCGTTGCGGCGTCGTGGAGAAGCGTAGAGAGCGGGTTTGACGGACTAGTTCCTTGAAGCGCTCGTCCCGACGCAGGTCGTCCCATACAGGGTCCCAACGCAGTGTCATCAGGCCTCGCTCGGCTTGCTCCAGCGCGACACCGAGATGTTCCAGCGCGGCGGCGTGGTTGCCGGCACCGGCGTACGCCGCAGCAAGCTCCACATCCCTTACGGCTTGCCCCTCGTCCTGAGCCGCCTCGAGGCGATCGATCGTCCAGTGCCAGAATCCGTGCGCACCGTCATGCTCGACCGCATCCCGAAGTCGTACCACGACCTGCTCGTCCGGAGCCCCAGGGGCGCCCGACTGCTGCCACCTGGTCAGGACGGCAACCACACCTGCGAGGTCACCTTCGAACACCTCGGACCTCATGAGCATCTCCCACGCCGGCGCGATATGGGGCGAAGCGGTGACGAGGTCCTCGAGCATCCCTCTAGCCTCCATAAAGCGACCTGAGCCCATGAGCTGGCGGGCCGCAAGCGCTTGCTGCTGGCCGTTGGCGATGCCGCCACGCATGGCACGACGACGAACCTGCTCCTCCAGGCGCCGACCCAGACCGGTCTCCGCGGAGAGCCATTCGGTGTCGAAACTCGAGAGGTTGACGGTAATCGAGTCGGGCATTCCAGGCATCGTGACTACGCGCACTGTGCTCGTCCCTTTTTCAGAGGACGACACAAGCGTACCCTCTGGGCCCACCAGCGGAATCGATCGTTCGATGTAGGAGAACACCTCCATCGCTTCAATCGAATGCGCGTCCATCGCTACCGCTTTCGCGGCCTCGGACCGGGCCATTTCGAGCTCGTGAGGATCTATCTCGCCGTCTTCCATGTCGACCAGGAATCGCGCACCCGCGAGACCCGCCATCGCCGGCGCGAAGTTCGGGTCGTTCTTGAGCGCGTCCGAGAAGTACTGGAAGGCCATGCGGTACCCTTCCGGAGTTCCGCGATCGTACTCCCACTTGCCCATGAGGTAGGCGTCCTCACCGGGCGAGGAGTTCATCGCGGTACGGTCGAACAACTCCTCTTCGTGCTCGCTGTCGATCTCGCGGGCAACCGCGTGAGCGACTTCGGTCTGCAGCGCGAGCGCGTTTCCGATCTCCCGGTCGAATTGAAGCGTCCGGATGTGCGAGTCACTCGCCGCGTGGATGATCTGGAGCGTAATGCGGACCTGATCGCCAGAGCGGTTCACCGAGCCTTCGATCAGCGCGTCCACGCCCAACTCGCGTCCGATCTGTGGCGCCGATTTCGTGGTACCGGCGTACTGCATCACCGAGGTCCGCGACACGACGCGCAATGCCTCGAGCTGACTCAGTTTCGCGATGAGCTCCTCGTGCATGCCGGCCGTGAAGTACCGCTGACTCCCATCGGGCGAGAAGTCCTCGAGAGGGAGAACCGCGATCGAACGAATCGGTACCGAGGGGTCGTACTCCGCTAACTCGAAAGGCGCGTCGTCGCCGTCCTCAGTGCGCGCCTCGAAGACGCCGGTGCTGGCCATGAACACCGTCAACCCTCCCACGACACCGATGGTAACGACGAGAAGCGCGAGCCTGGGGATCAGCCCGTCGGCTGCGCCTCCTTCTGTTCGCTTGATCCCCCCGCCGGTGATATCGAAGATCCATGCCAGTACCACGGAAGGCAGGAAGCCCAGAGCGACGACGATGACGAGGATTCGGAGGGCGAGCTCGCCCATGCCGAATGCGGGGAAAACGATCTCCGCCAACTGCAGGACTACGAAAGCGGCTGCCAGATACCCGAAAGCGAAGCGCACCAGGTGGCGGCGGCGCATCTCGGCAACGAACTGGCTCAGGGCTGAATGCTGGTGCTGGCTCATGATGTCGGTTGGATGCGGCGATCGGAGCGAAAGTTAGGTACACATTGGCTGGTCGCGTGTTCAAAGCGGCTGCTAGAAGAGGTCGGCCAGCGGATTGGAGCTCCGCCGCCGCAGCACCGCTCGAATGCGCAACACGAAACGCGGTGGATCGACGGGCTTGACCACAAAGTCGTCCGCACCCGCCTCGAAGAGCTGCATCTCCACCGACGGGTCGTCCGAACCCGTCGCCACGATCACAGGAAGGGCGGCCGTTGCAACCCGCGAGCGGATATTGTGGAGTACCTCGAGGCCGTGCATCTCCTTCATGCGCAGATCCAGCGTCACGAGATCGAACGGATCGTCGCCGCGAAGCATTTCGAGTGCCTCGGGGCCATCCGCGGCCTCGGCGACCCGGAAACCCTGCTCCGAAAGCATGCTCGAGAGCATGAGGCGCATCGATGCGTCGTCGTCGACCACGAGGATGTGCGGCCCACCCTTGGCTTCGGGCGTGAGCGGAGGCATCTCGTGACGCAGCCCCTCGTCCTCGGGATAGATCTCGCGTACGGCGGCCGCGAGTGATTCGGGCGGAGCTATTTTGAAGTGCACGGTTCGTGACGAGAT
>JADFSR010000050.1 GCA_022560615.1 Gemmatimonadota bacterium | reverse complement strand
CCGGTCGAGCCCGGCACCGCTCGAGCGGAGCGTGCGGTACGCGTCGGTCAGCTCACGGCCCAGCGCGTCCAGCGGGAGGTGCCGCTCGAAGTGTGCCCGAGCTGCGGCACGCTGGTCGGTGTCTTTCGAGGCTCCCGCAAGCTCCACGATCCCTGTGGCGAGCCCCCCGGCGTCCCCGACCGGTGCCAGCGCAGCCCGTTTTGAGCCGGCGAGCATGCGCCGGTGCGATGGGACGTCCGAGGCGACCACCGCCGTGCCACACGCCTGTGCTTCGATGACCGCGTACCCGCTTCCTTCACGGTGGCTCGCACTCAGCAGAATATCGGCGGCCGACATGAACTGGGGGATGCGCTGGTGCTCAGTAGGGCCTACAAGGACGACTCGGCTCGCCACCTCGGGTGTGCGGCCGAGCCAGGCCCTGACTTCCTCGAGCAGATCGTCGCGTTGGTAGATCATCCAGAAGCGCAGCGCTGGGAGCCGGGGGACCGCCTTCGCAACCGCTTCCAGGGCCGTTATCGGGTCCTTGGCGGCTGTGAGGTGCCCGACCCAGAGCACAGCCGGATCACCGGAGAGCTCAGTCGCACGGCGGGCATCGGAACGGGGCAGCGGCTCGAAGCGTGTCGAGCCCTCGATCACCTCGAAGATGGGCACCTCCGGCCGTAGGACCCCGGCCTCGAGAAACGGTCGCGCCTGCTCGGCAGCAGTGAACGCAACGCCGGACAACGGCCTGAGTCCCCAACGTTGCAGTGACCGGCGCCACCCGGAGCGCACGCGGTCCGCGTGGTCCTGTGCCAGGAGCGGGACGGTGCGAAGCCGCCTGGCCAACGCGTGGACATGGAACGGGAACGACAGTCCCTGAACGTGGACCAGCTCCGGCGCCAGGTCCGCGACCACATCGAGGGCACGGAGAGAATACCGTGCGACGCCATGTCCGAGCCACGCCGCGATTCTTGGGACGCGCACCTCTCGAACGAACACGAAGCGGACGCCGCTGCGTTCGATCTCAGCGTCGTGCGCGGCGGCCTGGACCACGGTCACGTCCACGGCCCAAGCGGCCGCGGCGGACGCAACGTCGACGAGCGTCGTCCAGGCGTCGAGAAGCTCTTCGGGAGCCCGCCCCGCCGGGTCCATGTACCCACTGAATTGAACCACTCTCACGGAGCGCCCCCCTTGCCTGTCAGACCAAGCTAAGAGATCCATTCCCGCCACCGCCACGATTCCTCTCCAACAGTTGACCTGAAGATGCCGCACGGCGCGCTCCGACCGAATTCGCTCGACCTCACGCCCGCGGAGGTGCACACGCGCCTCGAATGGCCTCTCGCCGAGCCCCGCTCGCCGAGATGAAGCTGCTCGAGCTGGCGATCCTCGGCGTCCCGGTGCGGTTCGAGGCCGCCGAGCCGGAGCTGCTCGACGCCGTCGACGCCGTATACGGACCGTGGCGAGAGCTCGCAGAGCGCGACGGTCTCGTCTCTCGTGTCGGCTCCGGACCGTCACCGCTCATTCGGCTGCGCCTGGGGGGAAGCGCCACCGTCGCCCCGGAGAAGCTGACCATCGAGACGCGGGACGACGGCCGGCTCTCGGCGGAAGCAGACGGAGTCCGGGCCATGGCGAATCTGGGCGGCATGCGCGCCGAGGCCCGCCTGGCGCCAGCCGTGATCGGCGACCGGCGCGCCCTCCGCATGGTGCTGGACACCGTCGTTCTCTATCTCGTCACCCGTCTCGATCGAGAGCCCGTTCACGGCGCGGTTATCGCCACTGACGGTGGGGGACTGATACTCGCCGGCGTAGGCGCGGTGGGAAAGAGCACGCTGTCGTACGCGGCTCACCGGGAGGGCTTTCGCGTGCTCACCGACGACGCGGCCTACGTGCAGATAAGCCCGAGCTTGCGTGTGTGGGGCATGCCGGGACCGCTGCACCTCCCCCGCTCGGCCGTGGCCTGGTTCCCCGAGCTCGCCGACGAACCGCTCGTGCGGCGACCGAGCGGCGCCTTGAAGCACGCGGTCGAGCTGAGCGATGGCGAAGCGGCGGTCACGGGCGGGGGCACGCGTCGGGTGGATCCGCCGATGGTGGAGAGGGCGACGCTCTGCATCCTGGAGCGCGCCGAAGACGGTGCTGTCGGGCAGCCCGTGACCACGCTCGAGCCGGAGAAGGCGGTGGCACTCCTCCTTTCACGCCTCGAGCCCGGCTTCGACGCGTTCAGGAAGAGCATCGCGCGCCGCCTCCGCGCGTTGGCCGCGGAAGGTGTTTGGCTCGTGCGCGTCGGCGGGGATCCGCGAGCGACCGTCGCCGCGCTCTCCGAGATCGCGTTTCCGCCCTGCGGGTGAGCAGGTTGCGGGGTAATCCGCTCACGCACCATCCGCCGAGGCCGTCTGACGGAGCGCCAGCGAGCACACACACCGCCGACAGATCTCGTTGCGGCGCACGTCGAGGCCACGCCGCCAGGCGATCGCCTCGGGGGCGTTGAGCACCGCCTCCAGGCTCCCGGCTTCGTGGATGTTGCCGAGCGGGGGGTGGAAGAAGCAGGGTCTGACCGTCCCGTCGGTCTCGATCACGGTGGAGACCCAGGGGGCGTTGCACGTCACCGCCGGAAAGTCGCCCTGTCCCGTGAGCGCCGAGAAATAGTCGTACAGTCGCCCGTGGAGCTTCTCGGGGCTCTCGGCGATGAAGCCGCGAGCGAAGTCCTGGCTGTACTCGCGCTCCAGCGCGACGAGCTCCTTCTCCAGGAGCGGAAGCTCCTCCGCCGCGAGCGCTACCTCGGCCGCGCGCTCCGGAGTCCAACCGCCCGGCCGGTTGAATGCATCGGTGGAGACGTCGGCCGCGAGAAAGCTCACGCCGTCGAGCCCTATATCCCGCGCCGCTCGTACTGTGTCGCGGAGATGGAGGAAGTTGGCGCGCTGCACCGTGCACCGGGCGGAGACGCGGACCGCTGCGTCCGCTTCCTTCACCGCGTGAACCCCCGCGGCGAGCTTGTCGAACGCCCGCGGGATGTTGCGGATCCGGTCGTGCACCTCCCTCGGACCGTCCAGGCTCACCACCACGTCGTCGGAGTAGCGGACGAGCTCCTCGGCACGAGCCTTCAGCAGCAACCCCGTGCTCAGCACCGTGATCCCGATGCCGGCCGACCGAAGCGCCGCGCAGAGCGCCCAGATATCCGAGTGCATGAGCGCCTCACCCCCGGTGAGCACGACGCGCTCCACTCCGAGAGCCCGCCACTCGGACATCCAGCGCGTCAGGTCGTCGACCGAGATCTCCTCCTTGGTGGTCACCCGCCAGATGTCGCACATCAGGCAGCGGCAATTGCACCGGCTGTGGGGCGCGAGCATCACGATCGGCAGGCTCGTGATGGGATCAAGGCGCGGGACGAGCGGGAGGCTCCTGTCCTCGGTGTGCTTGGAGATCGGTCGAGGGGAGAGACGGGTCACGGGGCCCCGGCTTTCGACCTACGGTCGTGCTCGATCATGTCCGCCCCCGTGCAGCCGCTTCCGTCGACGTCGCCCGACTCAATCGTATCCCTCGGGTCGGGCAGTCGGAAAGTGTCGCAAGACGTCCCCCCGGTCCGCACGCGGTCCACGGCCCTTTCCATCACGCTTCTGCCCGCAAGCCCAACGCCGGCCCGAGCTGCGGCCAATCCTCAAGCACCCGCTCCAAGATCGTCGCGAGAGGCGCGGCCACAAGCTTGCATGTGCCCTGTACGTCGAGCCGCTCGACCGCGACGCCGGTCCGCTCAAACAGCTCGGCGAAGCGCTCGTCTCCGAGTCGAGGCACGCCGGCGACGACGACCAGGGCGACGTCCGAGGCCTCCGCCTCCCAGACGGGACGCGAGAGGTGCACGAGGTCTGCCTGAGCATCCGCGTCCAGAACCGGCGGCGGCAGCCCCAGCCGCCGCGCCGCGACCGCTCCCACGCCCTCGAGCAGCCTCTTCTCGTCGAGAGCCCCGTGCCGGCGCGCGGCTCGAAGCTCGTCGAGGAGCGTGCCGGCTCCGGTGAGGAGCGAGTCCGACCCCAGCAGCACGTCGACGCCGGCGTTGAGGAGCTCGTGGCGTGCGGTTCGCCCGAATAGGAAGTCGTTCGACGTCGGGCACCACACGATGGCCACGCCGGCCGACCGCAGCCGCTCGATACCGTCCGCATCGACGCCCACCACATGAACCGCGATCAACCGCTCGTCGAGCAGGCCGAGGCGCTCGAGCGCCTGCACCTCTTCGGCGTCATCACTGGTGGTGCCCTCCGCCACATGCATGCACAGCGGCAGGCTTTGATCCCCGACACCCGCACCTTCGAGCCCCGGCTCGAAACCCAGCGAATGGACACTGCGGACGCGTGCCAGCCTCAGCGGGAAGCCGCGCTCGAAGTCAGGCTCCCACGGATCGTGGTGGACCACGGTCGTAACACCGCCGAGGAGGTTCTTGAGACCGCCGACGAGGAGCGCGTCCCTGCGGTCTATCGACCGGCCTCGCTCGATCACTTCGGACCAGCGGTCGTGGATATCGCGACCCCAAGCATATGCGTTCCGGTAAGGCGGCGAGCCGAGGCGGGGATAGTGGTTCCTGTGCAGGTGGTCGTGCGCGTTGATCAACCCAGGCCTCAGCTCGCCGGGCCCTAGGTCGACCGAAAGCTCGAAGCCGCCGTCTGGATCCACGAGCCGACCGGCATCGATACCGACGCCGAATCCGCCCGGACCCTCGAGCCGGTACCTCAGCGCGTGCAACACATGGCGAGGACCAGCGGCAGACCTCGCTCACGCTCGTACTGATCGATGCGCCCCGCCCGCTCGTAGAACGGCCTTTCCTCCGGCCCCGCGGCGACCTCGCTGGTGCGGTCGATCGTCCAGCCCACCCTTCGGGCGGCACGCTCGTACTCGGCCATGGAATGCGTGTGGTGCTCGACCGCGTGGGGCCGGCCCTTCGGGTCGCGGAACGTCCGCGTGTGCCCTGCGACCACTGCCTCGGGATGGAAGTCGGACACGATGAGTCGCCCGCCCGAGCGGGTGACGCGAGCCAGCTCCCGGTAGGCGGTCGTGAGCTCGGGCAGGTGACCCAGCACCATCCGGCACCAGACGACGTCGAAGGCTCCGCTGGCCAGCGGAAGCGCACGAATGTCGCCCGCTGCCAGCGCGGCGCCACCCCGGTGCCGAGCCGCGGAAAGCATCTCGGGCACGAGGTCGACGCCGATCGCGCGCAGCGGGCCGTCGGGCCCACTCGGGAGCCTGCGCCCGGTGCCGCATCCCGCGTCGAGCAGCGACCGCCCCTTCAGCGAAGGAGTGAGCGCGCCGACCGTACGGTCCTCCAGCGCGCTGACGGCGCACTCGTCGTCGTAACGAGCGGCCCAGAGGCCGTACGCCTCCCGCACAGGCAGCGCGTCCGGCGGTGCGTCGAGCGGAGGACGCAGCTTCACTCGCGCGACCCCACCACCCCCCTCGCGGCGGCCGTGCCCGCCGGCCTGAGGTGCCCGTATGCCTCTCGATCGTCGGTGGTTCGAGCCCACCGGCGCACGGCCCTGAGGAGCCACGGGTTCTCGTAGTCGGCTGCCTCCCAGCGTGGTCGGGCCAGGAAGCGAGCCAGGCTCCTTCCCCAGTCACGGGTCCGCTTGTCGTGAAGGGACGGGAAGCGACTCTTGAGCACGACCTCGAAGTCCTCCACGCGGGCCTTCAGGCGGCGAGTGAGCCACGGCACGTCCGGGTTCTCGTGGGTCATCCACCCGACCCACTCGGGCTCGGTCCACACCTCCAGGTCGAGGGGCGTCCCGGCGAGCGGGTCCACGTCCCCGTAGGTGCCGCGCCGCTGCGGGGTCGGAGTGTAGAAGTACGTGATCAGCTCCATGTCGGGATTCACCGCCTTGAGCTTTCTCACGAAGGCGAGAGTGCTCTCGATCTCGGCCTCCGGGTCCTCAGGACCGCCGAACACGAACGAGAACTCGGGTATGATGCCGTGCTCGCGCGTCCTGGCGGCGATCTCGAGGGTCTGCTCCGTGGTCAGATTCTTGTTCATACGGCGCAGGACCTCGTCGGAGCCGGATTCGGCGCCGAGGAACACCATCCTCAAGCCCGATGCCCGGATCGCCCTCCAGGTGGGCTCGGAGAAACGGAGAAGCGCGTCGATGCGTGACTCGCACCACCACGAAAGCCCCAAGGGCGTAATGCGCTCGCTCAGCTCCAGCGCATGGTCCTCCCGAACGAAGAAGTTGTTGTCGTAGAAGTGTAGGCTGTCCATGCCGTGCTCGCGGGCCAGGAACGCGACGTGCTTCGCCGTGCGCTCGGGTGCCTCTATCTTTTCACGGCTCCCGTACACCGAGATCACGCCGCAGAACTTGCACCCGTACGGACAGCCGATCGAAGCCTGATAGACGCCGGAGCGGCGGCCCAGGGACGTCGGGTGGAGGTAGTCGTCGACGGGAATGCGGTGGTACGGGGGCGGCGGGAGTTCCTCGGGGCCGACCCAGGGGCGTTCCGGTCCGATCCGGTGCTCGCCTCCATCCCGGAACGCGAGCCCAGCCACCGTCGCCGGGTCCCGGTGTCCCTCGAGTACGTCGAGCAGCTCGAGAAACGTCGTCTCCCCCTGGCCACGCACGACAAAGTCGATGTAGTCCGCGTTGAGGACCGGCTTCGGGTAGAGGCTCGGGAAGTAGCCCCCCCACACGATCGGAACGTCAGGATGGCGGGCTTTCAACCCTTTCGCGATCGGCACCGCGCTCACGAGCTGTGGACCCGGCATGACGGTCATGGCCACGGCCCGTACTGGATCGCGGCTCCCTCTCGCCGCGTCGATCCGGGCCGAGACCTCGGCCAGCGGATCCACACCCGGCCGGTTGCCGTCGACGATCTCCCACGACACGTCCTCTGGCAACACGGCTGCGACCGACATCAGCGAGAGCGGAAACCGGCGGTTCCGGGGGCGTGTAGAGCGTGGGTTCACAAAGACGATCACGGGACCTTGGCCTCCCACACGTCGAAGCGGGACGGGGCTCGCCGGCCGCGAAGCCGAGCAAGCAGCGGACGCAGCTCGTAAGCAAGCGGATAACGTACGCGGCGGCGGCGCCAGGCGAGCCCGAACGGTTCGGAGGCTCGGGCCAACCGGTCCGCCGTGAGGAACTCGATGAAGGGCAGCGCGAGCAGGTCCGGCGCGAGCAAGCCGAACTGGGCTTCGGCCTGCGCCTGCTTTTCGGCCACCATCGCCTCCCCGTGGGCCGCGGAGTCGTAGAAGGGGGAGTCGATCACGACAATGCGCCCGCCGGCTCGGACGACGCGGCACGCCTCGGCGAGCGCCCGCTCCAGGTCGAGCGCGTAGTGGATCGCGGCGTTGAACACCGCGATGTCGGCGGCGTCATCCGCGATCGGTAAGGCTTCGAACGATCCCGCGACACGGTCCGGAGGGGCTGCGGGTCCGGAGGCGCCGCCCGCCAACACACCCAGCCCGTCGACGTCGTCGACGCGGAGGTCCACCGCGGTCGCACGGTGTCCCAGGGCGCGCACCCGGCAGCTGAGCCACGCGTTACCAGCGCCCAGGTCCAGCAGGTGGAGCGGCCGCGGCCCGAGCTCGCGCGCCAGCGGGTCGAGGACCATCGAGATGAAGCGCTCGAATGACCTCGCGCGCACTCGCCACTGCGACGCGGTCGGGCCGCTGCGCACATAGGGAAGCGCGCGCACCTCGTCCTCGCCGCCCCGGCCTCGGCCTTCCGAGGCCCGATGCTCGGCGTACGCGGTGCGAAACCGGCGGAGCGCCTCCGCCGAAACACGGGCCGGCGGCGCGGGAGTCAGCGTGCCCTCCCCGGGGACGACGTGTGACGCAGTCCGCTCCAGGTGGACGAGTACGTGGTCACCGAGGAGCGCGAGCGGAGCTTCGGCGATCCGGTCGAGCGCCTCGAGCGCGCGGAGCAGGCGCGGGTGTGCCGAGATCGCAGGCTCGGCGGCGCTGGGCGGCACGAAGATCCCGACGCCGCGGGTACGCACCCGGCGGAACTCCGGGGCGAAGGCCCCGGCGACCTTCCGGGGACTCGGGTAATGTACCGTGAAGTCCACACCGCCGAGGCGTGCGGGAACCGGAGCGCGCGCCAGCCGGCGCACCGCGGTTCGCGGGTCGCCCCGCGCAAGCTGGACGACCACCTCCCCCGGAGGGAACTGCCCGAAGAGCACGAGCAGCGCGGGGGCGCCAGGACGGAGCAGAGCCGCGAGCCCCCGAGCCACGGCTCGGAGGTCGGCTACGCAGTTCAACGCGGCGAAGTTCGAGTACGCTCCGTCGAACAACTCGCCGCCACGGGACCGCCACTCGGCCGCGAACTCCTCGATCTCCTCCAGCACGAGCACGGCTGTGTCGACGCGGTCGGCGCACCCCTGGGCGACCGCCTTTTCCGTGGCCCTGTGCAGCATGCGCTCGGATCCGTCGGTGAGGAGCACGTCGCGGCCCTTGAGCGCCAAGAAGATCGCGTCTTCGCCAGTCCCGCCCCCCAGCTCGAGCACGCGTGCGCCGGGTGGAAACGCCCCCACGAGGTGCCGGCGTACCGCGCGACGCTGAGCGGCGACGCTGGCCCAGGTGCCGAAGCGCCCGTCGAACACGTCGGCAGACGCGTCGAACGCCGCGACCGCCGCGGGGACGCGAGTCGAGCTAATCATGGACCGCGACCAGGTTACGGAACTCGGCCTCCCGCGCCCAGAGCTCATCCCACTCCGCGGATAGGGTCGCGCCGCCGCCGTTGTACGCGTCCACCTCCTCGTGGAGGATGTCTCGCAACATGCGGTAGAAGTCGGCCGTATAAGTGCCGTGGAAAAGCATGTCCAGGTCGTCGGTGTGCTCCCAGTTGCGCTTGGTGCCGACCTGCGAGCGTACCGCTTCGTAGAAGGGTGTTCCTGGCAACGGGTACGAGACGGACACCCCGATCTCGTCGGGCCGCTCCTCGAGGATCAGGTCGCGAGTGCGAAGGATGTCCTCCTTGTGCTCCCCGAGGTAGCCGAGCTGGATGAACCAGCAGGCCCGGATGCCCTGCGCCTTCAAAGTCCGGGTCGCCTCGCGGATCTGCTCGATTTGAGTGCCCTTGTCCATCGCGTCGAGCACCTGTTGCGAGCCTGACTCGACGCCGAGCCAGACCTCTTCGGCCCCGGACTCATCGAGTGCCGCAACGCTCCGGGGCTTCATCAGGTTGACGCGAGACTGAATCGAGAACGGCGTGCGGGTCCCCCGCTTCGTCACCTCGTCGGCGAAGTCCTCGATCCAGCCCGCGGTGAGTCCGAAGATGTCGTCGGCGAACCATACGTGGTCGGGCCGGACGTGTTCACGGAGGAGCCTCAGCTCCTCCGCCACATTCGCCGGGCTGCGCTGTGCGTACTGCCGGCCGAAGACCGGCTTCGCGCACCAGTTGCATCCGTACGGGCAGCCCCGGGACGTAGCCATGTTCCAGGAGAGCCTCCCGTGGGTACGCGTCCAAGCCGCCCGGTACTGCTCTACGTCGACGAGGTCCCAGGCCGGGAACGGGAGCGCGTCCAGGTCGGAGATGCGTGTTCGGAGAGCCGTCCGGCGAACGCTGTCCGGCGAGCCGTTCGCGCCCGTGTCTGACGATCCCGGACCGGGCAACGCGAGCCCCGGAACTGCTCCTAGATCCGCCCCGGGGTCAGCCGTGAGGACATCGACGACGTCGCAGAAGGTCTCTTCCACCTCGCCCAGGATCACGGCGTCCGCTCCGGCCGCGAGATACACCAAGGGACGGTCGGTAGCGTCCGATCCGTTTACGACCACTCGGCAGCCGCGCTGTTTGGCAGCCTCGATCATCTCCAGGGCGGCCCGTCGCATGCGGAGCGTGCACATCTTGGTGAGGAAGTTGAAGTTGTCCTCGAGGATGCCCACGAGGTCAGGACGGACGTCATCGAGCATCCGCTCGAAGGCCTCGACCCCCGGGGCCAGCATCGAGTCGAAGAGCTCCACTTCGTAGCCGCGCTCCCTGACCAACGCCGCCGTGACGAGCGTACCCAGCGGGGCGTACGGCTTCATCTTCCGCGTCTGCTTCTCGTCGTACACGAGGTAGTACGAGTGCGCGAGCAGAAGCGGTGCGCGAGGTGAGGAGGAAGAACTCATCGTGGGAGGGTGTCTACGGGCGACACGGTCCGACGACCGCATACACCCGCTTCCAGGAAAGGTCGATGCATAAGGTAGTTATGAACGACCTCCGGGCGAGCCCACCGCAGCTTCCAGCATCCGGCAACGCTCCAGCCGAGGACGTATCAACCAAACCACATACGTCACAACGCCACTGTGCGTACGTAACGAATCCTTTGGCGCCTCCCGGGAAACGGGTGTAGTTTCGCCCTAAACCCTCCTCTGTCGCATTTCCGATATGAAGGAGTTAGTCGCATGGCGTGCTCAAGAGTGACCGGTTTCTTCGGATTTTCGCTTGTGGCGTTCTTGGCGTTCGCCGTGCCGGCCGCAGCGCAGCAGGCCATCTCCGGGCAGGTGGTCGACGCCGCGAACGGCCAGCCGATCGTAGGAGCGCAAGTGTCGGTGGTCGGAGGCACCAGTGGCTCTCTGACCGACGCCCGAGGCAACTTCAGCGTCGCCGTGCCGAGCGGACGACACTCCATCGTCGTCCAGTTCATCGGCTTCGAGACGCGGTCGATCGGGGGCGTGCAGGCGGGCGAGTCCATCACGGTCGAACTGACGTCGACCGCGGTCGTGTTGCGTGGCGTCAACGTCACGGTGAGTCGCGGACGCGAGCAGCGCACGGACCTTGCGCCTGCCCATGTCATCACCGTGGACGCCGAGACGATCGAGAGGCTGGGCGCGACGACGGTGGTCGACTACATCAGGGGTGAGCCGGGGGTGGACGCGATCCAGACAGGCATCTTCCAGAGCAACACCGTGGTGCGCGGCTTCAACAACGTGTTCTCGGGCGCGTTGCTGGTCCTGACGGACAACCGATACGCCAGGGTGCCGTCGATCAACCTCAACGCGTACAACATGGTCGCGGCGACACCGCTCGACGTGGAGCGCGTGGAGGTCGTGCTCGGCCCGGCGGCCGCGCTGTACGGGCCGAACTCCGCCAATGGCGTCATGCATATCATCACGAAGTCCCCGATCGATAACCCGGGAACCTCCTTCAGCGTGGCCGGCGGCAGCCGCAGGCTCGTCCAGGGTGTTTTCCGACAGTCGTGGGCGAACGAGGACCGGAATGTCGGCTTCAAGATCTCCGGGCAATACTTCCGTGGTGACGACTTCACCTACAACGATCCAGTAGAAGGGGCAGCGGCAGCCAACAACCCGGGCGATCCACTCATCGGGAACCGGGATTACAACGCCGAGCGGTACAGCATCGAGGCCCGGGCGGACTTCCGACCCTGGGACAACGAGGACGACGAGATCATCCTCACTTACGGCCTCAACGAGCTCATCAGCTCGGTCGAGTTGACCGGTATTGGAGCGGGCCAGGTCAAAAACTGGAAGTACCAGTTCTTCCAGGCCCAGATGCGAAGGGGCGCTCTCTTCGCTCAGCTCTTCTTCAACGGCAGCGACTCGGGTGACACCTACCTGCTACGGACGGGCCAGCGGATCGTGGACGAGTCCACCGTCCTGGCCGCGCAACTCCAGTACAACCTGACGCTGACCAGTCGCATCGACGCGGTCGTGGGCTACGACTACACAAAGACGAACCCGGACACGAAGGGCACGATCACAGGCATCAACGAGGATAGTGACCAGACTACCGAGATGGGTGCTTATCTCCACACCACCACGCGGCTCAGCGACCGATTGAACTTCGTGGCCGCGCTACGCGTGGACGATCACGAGCACCTCGAGGACCCGGTCTTCTCACCGCGTGCCGCACTGGTCTTCAGTCCAGCGGACGGGCACAGCCTGCGCACGACTTACAATCGCGCTTTCGGTACGCCGACCACGAACAACCTGTTCTTGGACCTCGTGGCGGGTCGGATACCGCTCACGCCGACCGTCGGCTACGACGTGCGCACGCAGGGCGTGCCCAAGTCGGGCTTTACGTTCAACAACACCTGCGCGGGTGGTGTGAACAACTACTGCATGTACTCACCGTTCGCGCCCGGCGTGCAGCTCCCGGCCACTGGTGCGGCTCTCTGGGACGCCGTGCTCGTTCCTCTCGCCCTGACTAATGCCACGCTGCTGGCGACGTTGCCGCTGCTCGGTCTGACGCCGGAGTCGTTCGCGGCGATCGTGGGCAACCCCGGGCCCGGCGACCTCAGCTCGGTTTTGCTGCGGTTCAACTCAGAGAATCCGTCGATTCCCTTCCTGCCGGATCCAGGCGCGTCGCCGGTGGCGCGACTCAAGCCGACGATTACCAATACATACGAGGTAGGCTACAACGGCCTCATCGGCGGCCGGCTCCGTATTGCAGCCTCCGGCTACTATACGAAGATCAATAACTTCATCGGACCTTTGAGGGTCGAAACGCCGAGCGTGTTCCTGGATGGCGCCTCGGTCGCGTCCTTCCTTGTCGGGCGCCTCACGGGCGTCGGCATTCCGCTGGCATTCGCGAGTCAGATCGCCGCAGAGATCGCGGCCGGGGCGGCGATCGTTCCGCTCGGAACGGTGGCACCCGACCAACGAACCAACTCCGACCTGATTCTGACGTACCGCAACTTCGGTGACGTTGACTTCGTCGGGGCCGACGTCGGCTTCGAGTGGCACGCTTCGTCACGCACCACACTCACCGGATCCTACTCGCACGTGAGCAAGGAGTGTTTCGACTTCGACGGGGACGGCACCTGCGGCAGCAGTCGAGACATCGCGCTGAACGCGCCGTCCAACAAGGGATCGATCGGCCTCATGTACGACAACAAGGTCGTGGGTGCCTTCATCGGCGGTCGGATGCGGTTCAGCGACGGCTTCCCGATGAACTCCGGCGTCTACGTGGGTCAGGTAGAGAGCTACCAAGTACTCGACTTGAACATGGGCTACCACGTTCCAGGCTATTCGGGCTTCATCGTGTCGCTCACGCTGAACAACGCGTTCGGGAACCTGCACCAGGAGTTTATCGGTGCGCCTGAGATCGGCCGCATCGGTATGCTCAAGCTGCAGTACGAGTTCTAGCACGACGAACGCAAGCGCGATCCCGGATCGCGCGCATCGCCCCGGCCAGGGATGCTCCCGGCCGGGGCGTTTCGCGATATTTCGCGATGCGAATCGTCAGCGGGAAGTTCGCGGGCCGACATCTGACCTCGCCCGGCAGAAACGTGCGCCCCACGCCGGAAGGCGTTCGTGACCGGTGGCTCGATCTCCTCGAGGCGGATCTCACCGGAGCACGAGTCTTGGATCTGTTCGCGGGCTCTGGGGCGATCGGGCTGGAAGCGCTCTCCCGCGGGGCGCGCCACGTCGACTTCGTCGAGAACGGAGCCGGTGCTCTCCACTCGCTCAAGGCGAACGTCGCCGCGTTACGGGTCACGAAGAAGTGTCGGGTCTACAAGCGGGACGCGATTGCGTTCGTAGCGAAGCTCGAGGCCGGTGCATACGACGTGTGTTTCGCGGATCCACCCTACGGATCGAGGAAACTCGATCTCGTGATCGAGCGCTGGCGGCAGGTCCCCTTCGCAGCGCTACTGGCGATCGAACACGCCAAGGACCACGATGTCCCGATCAAGGGGAAGTCGTACGACTTCGAGGGAGAGACCCGGGTGACGGTCCTGCGCCGGAGGTCCTAGCCGGGCCGCGTCGACGACCGCCGCGACGGATCGAGGCCTACAGCCAAAGGAGCGATGGCGCATGCGATGGAGCTGCGTTTCAACCGCTGGCGCAATCGTGGTCGGCGCGGGCGCCCTGTGCGCGCAGGTCCCCGACGACCTGAGCCAGCTGACCGGTGAGGAGCTGTACGTCGCATCGTGCGCGGCGTGCCATGGCGCGGACGGCAGCGGGCTGGACCGGTCGCTGCTGGGCTTCGAAGAGGCTGTGCCGGACTTCACGGACTGCGATTTCGCGGCGCGCGAACCGGACGGCGACTGGGTCGCGGTCGCACACGAAGGCGGGCCTGTGCGCGGCTTCAGCGAGATGATGCCCGCGTTCCGTGGAGCCCTCACTCCGGACCAGCTCCAACTGGTCATCGACCACATCCGCACCCAGTGCACCGACCCCAATTGGCCGCGCGGCGAGCTCAACCTGCCCCGTGGCCTCGTCACCGAGAAGGCGTACCCGGAGGACGAGTGGGTCGTGGAGGCCGGAGTGGACCTGGAAGGCGACGGTTCCCTGGGAAGCGCGTTCGTCTATGAGCGCCGCTTCGGGCCCCGCAGCCAGATCGAAGTCAAGATTCCGTTCGGCTGGCGCTCAGTGCCAGGACCGGGTGGGGCTTCCGACGAATGGGTCAGTGGCTTGGGCGACGTCGCGCTCGGCGTGAAGCACGCGCTGCACCACAGCCTCGTGTCGGGCACGATCTTCTCGCTCGGCGGTGAGGTGATCCTGCCGACCGGCGCGGAGTCAAAGGGGCTGGGTGCCGACGGAGCGGCGATCGAGGCCTTCGGCTCTTTCGGCCAGATCCTTCCCGCCGACGCCTTCATCCAGGCGCAGGCGGGCGCCGAGGTGCCGCTCTACGGCGGCGCCGCGAACGAGGTCTTCGGAAGAGTCTCGTTCGGGCGCACATTCACCGAAGGCGCGTGGGGCCGAAGCTGGACGCCCATGATCGAGGCGCAGGTCAAGCGCGATCTCGAGGAAGGCGCGCCGACCCGCCTCGACCTGATCCCGCAGCTGCAGCTGTCGCTCAACACTCGCCAGCACGTGCTCGCCAACATCGGGCTGCTCGTGCCTGCGACGCATAGGAGCGGGCGCTCGGTGCGGCTGCTCGTCTACCTGCTGCTCGACTGGTTCGACGGCGGCTTCTTCGAGGGGTGGTGAAGTGGTGAGCGAGCGCGCCCTGCTGATTCCGCTGGCGTTGGGCATCGTCGTGATCGCCGCGACTCCGACCACGCCGCCGCCGGCGTGGCTCCCCCTCGACCCTAATGGCGATCTCTTTCGCACCTCCGACCGGTGCATCGCGTGTCACAAGGGGGTCACGACCTCGGCCGGACTCGACGTCTCGATCGCATACGATTGGCGGGCGTCGATGATGGCGAACAGCGCACGCGATCCATACTGGCAGGCGGCGGTGCGGCGGGAATTGATCGATCACCCGGAAGCGGCCGCGGCTATCGAGGACAACTGCAGCCGCTGCCACATGCCGATGGCGAATGTCACGGCACAGGCCGACGGGCGGACGGGCTCGGTCTTCGCGAACCTGCCCGGCGGTGACGGGACCGAAACGGAAAAAGCACTCGCGGTCGATGGCGTCTCTTGTGCCGTGTGCCACCAGGTGCAGCCCGACGGCCTCGGTGAAGAGTCGAGCTTCACGGGTGGCTTCACGATCTCAGAGCATGTTCCGGAGGAGGGGCGGAGCGTGTTCGGCCCCTTCGAGCCGGACGAGGGAGGGGCCGGCATCATGCACTCGGCGACCGGCTTTCGTCCCACCGAAGGCCTGCACGTGCAGACGTCGGAGCTGTGCGCGAGCTGCCACACGCTCTTCACACATTCGGTGCGCGACGACGGCGGCGAGGGTCCCGAGTTTCCAGAACAGGGCCCCTACCTCGAATGGAGAGCGAGCAGCTACGCGGCGGAGGGGGAGATGGGGGAGAGCTGTCAGGACTGCCACATGCCTGCGGTGCAAGAGGACGTTCCAGTCACGGACGTGCTCGGGCGCGCGCGCGCCGACGTGTCCCGACATGTCTTCCAGGGTGGCAACTTCTTCATGCTGCGGTTACTGAACCGCTACCGGGACGAACTGGGGGTAACAGCGTTGCCGCAGGAGATGGCGCTGGCAGCCGACCGGACCGAGGCGCATCTGCGCAGCTCAACTGCGAGCGTCGAGATCCAGAGCGCGAGCCTCGAGGGCGATCGGCTGCGGATCGACGTATCGGTTCAGAACCGGGCTGGGCACAAGTTCCCGACCGCGTATCCCTCGAGACGCGCTTGGCTCCACCTGACGGTCGACGACCGGGACGGCCGCCGCGTCTTCGATTCGGGGGCTTTCTCCCCGGACGGAAGCATCGTGGGCAACGATCATGACGAGGACGGCTCCCGCTACGAGCCGCACTACGAAGAGATCAGCGAGGCGACTCAGGTGCAGGTGTACGAAGCCGTGATGGTGGATCAGCGCGGCGCCGTCACCACCGGACTCATGTCCGCCGAGCGCTGGGTGAAGGACAACCGCCTGCTGCCCGCTGGGTTCGACGCGAGTCGCGCCGACGGACGGGTCAGCGTGCACGGCGCGGCGACCTCCGACGCCTCGTTCACCGCCGGCGGCGACGAGGTCCGGTACCGCGTGCAGGTGAGTCCGGACGCGGGGCCGTTCACGGTCACCGTCGAGCTCTGGTTCCAACCGATCGCGTACCGTTGGGCGCAGAACCTCAGCGAGTACGATTCCTTCGAGACGGACCGCTTCGTCCGGTACTACGAGTCGATGGCGGCCGCTTCGGCGCTGATCGTGGCCCGAACCCGCGCGGTCGTCCGGTGACGGGCAGGCAGGAAGTGGAGCTGTGGCGACGACTCGCGCTGTACCTGCTGCTGTTCGGCAGCGCCGGCACCACCACCGAGCTCATCTTTCTCGAGCATATGGAGGACCCTCTGCAGTGGACGCCGGTCGTGCTGCTCGGCCTCGGCTTCCTGGTGGGCGCCTCCGTCGCGTTTCGCCCGACACGCAAGCTCGTGACCGCCCTCCGCGTGCTCATGCTGCTTTATCTGCCCGTAGCGGCGCTGGGCCTCTACCTGCACCTCAAATCGAATGTCGAGTTCGAGTTGGAGATGCGCCCGTCCATGGCGGGCCTGGAACTGCTCATGGAATCGCTCAAGGGTGCGATGCCCGCGCTCGCACCCGGAACGATGGCCCAACTCGGGCTTCTAGGACTGTTAGTTTGTTTCCGGCACCCGGCGTTCTCGGCGCTCGGTCCCGAGACCGATTGACCGCGTACGCAGGAGAGATGATCATGCGCCTCGCAATCAGAAGCGTGACAGCACTGGCGGTAGGGCTCTTGATCGCAGCGCCGGCGGGCGCCCAGGTCGGCGACAACCTCGGCCTCGTGAACCCGAACCTCGCGTCCGAGGACGAGCTCGGAGCGGTACAGGGGCTTCCCGCGGACGCGGTCGCGGCGATCATGGAAGACCGCCCGTTTCTGCGCCTGTCCGATCTGCACAGCGTCCTCTCGGGTCACGTGGCGGAGGACGCCTTCGAGACGCTCTACCGTGCGCTGTGGGTGCCGATCGACCTGAACGACGTGAGCGACGAGGAGATCCTGCTCATCCCGGGAGTCGGAGGGCGGATGCGGCACGAGTTCGAGGAGTACCGTCCGTACGTGGGCCTCGCCGAGTTCCACCGTGAGATCGGCAAGTACGTGGACGACGACGAGCTCGCGCGCCTCGCACAGTACGTCTACGTGCGCATCGATCTGAACACCGCTTCGGACGAGGCGATCCTGAGCATCCCGGGCGTGGGCAACCGCATGCGGCACGAGTTCGACGAGTACCGCCCCTATGCGGCGATGGCGCAGTTCCGGCGCGAGATCGGCAAGTACGTCGACGACGACGAGCTCGAGCGCCTGGCACGCTACGTGGAGATTCGCTGAGCACGACGGCATCCCTCGAACATGAGATCGGCAGGCGACGCACGTTCGCCATCATCAGCCATCCCGATGCAGGGAAGACGACCCTAACGGAGAAGCTGCTGCTCTTCAGTGGCGCAATTCACCTGGCAGGGTCGGTGAAAGCGCGGCGGGCCACGCGTTACGCGACGTCGGACTGGCTCGCCATGGAGCAGGAACGCGGCATCTCGATCACCGCGAGCGTGCTGCACTTCGACTATGCGGGCTTCCGCATCAATCTGCTCGACACGCCCGGGCACCAGGATTTCTCCGAGGACACGTACCGCGCGCTGACCGCCGCCGACAGCGCCATCATGCTTCTCGACAACCGGAAGGGCGTGGAGAGCCAGACGCGCAAGCTGTTCAGCGTCTGCCAACGCCGCCGACTCCCGATCTTCACGCTCGTGAACAAGTGCGACCGAGTCGGTGAGGACCCCCTCGGCATCATCGACGACGTGCATACGGAGTTGGGCATCCGTGCCTTCGCCGCGACCTGGCCGGTTCGAAAGGACGGTCGGCTGATCGGCGTATACGACCGCGCGGACGGCCGGGTCATCTTGTACACGAGCACGGAGGACCACGGACAGTCGCGCCCCGAGTCCGTCGTCGTGGGGCTCGATGACGACCTGCTCGATCAGAAACTCGGCTCGAAGGGGGTCGCCGAGTTCCGCGAGGAAATCGAGTTGCTGGACGTGGCTGGCGAGCAACCGGACGCGGACGCCGTCGCCGCGGGGGAGGCGACGCCGGTCTTCTTCGGCAGCGCGCTGACCAACTTCGGTATCGACGTGCTGCTCGATAGATTCCTCGCCGCCGCGCCGTCGCCGGTTCCCAGGGAGAGCACCCAGGGCGTGATCGACCCCGTCACCACACCGTTCTCGGGCTTCGTGTTCAAGGTTCAAGCGAACATGGACCTCAAGCACCGGGACCGTATCGCGTTTCTTCGCGTTTGCTCGGGCCGCTTCGAGGCCGGAGTGGACGCGGTCGTATCGAGGACCGGAAAAACGCTGCGCCTCGCCCAACCACAGGAGTTCATGGCGCGCGAGCGCTCGCACGCGGAGGACGTGGTCGCCGGCGACGTCGTGGGCCTGCACGACCGTGGCAGCCTGCGAGTGGGCGACACGGTGGCGGTCGCGGGCGACTTCGAATATCCAGGCGTCCCGCGCTTCTCGCCGGAGCACTTCGCGCAGGTACGACTCGACGAAGTGATGCGGCGCAAGCAGCTCGACCGAGGGCTGAGCCACCTGGCGGAGGAAGGCACGATCCAGCTTCTCTTCGCGCCTTCCCTGACAGGCCCGGTACCCATCGTGGGGGCGGTCGGTCGCCTCCAGTTCGACGTACTCGTCGATCGTCTCAGGAGAGAGTACGGCGTCTCGATTCGCCTCGAGACCCTGCCGTTCCACTGCGCGCGCTGGGTGACGGGCGACGAGTCGGAGATAAAGCGGCTCGGCTCGATGCACGGCCGTCGATTGGTCGAGGACGTGGATGGCCTCCCCATGGTCCTGTTCGACAACGAGTGGGCGCTCCAGCGCAGTGAGGGCCAGGCTGAAGACATCCGATTCCACGAGGTGCAGCCGAAGCCGGAGACCTGAAGGTCCAGCAGCGGTCCAGCATGGGCCGCGCGCCTCTCGACAGAATGGAGTGGCGCTGCCATTTCTAATGGGCCTATACCCGCACAGCGAGGGGACACGACGGTGCTCATCACGCGTTACGAATTACTCTCGGTCATCGCGCTCCCACTGGGGATTGGAGTAACGCTGCAGGGCGGAGCCGGGACGGCGGCGCCCGTGGCGCCCGACCACGTGGCCGCTCGGGTCCTGGACGTGAGCTTCGCCGATGACGTGGCTCCGATCCTCGACGCGAACTGCATCCAGTGCCACGGGGGAGCGCCGGAAGACGGCGACGTGGTTCTCGAGGCCAGTCTCAATCTGACGAGCTACGAATCCGTGATGGCCGGCTCCGAGTTCGGCAGCGTCGTCGAGCCCGGCGACCCCGACGACAGCATGCTGCTCGTGCTGGTCGAGGACGGCGACATGCCGGAGGAAGGTGATCCGCTGTCCCCCGAAGACATCGAGCTGATCCGCACGTGGATCGCAGAGGGCGCGAAGAACAACTAGCCGCGGCATGGTTGACGTGCACCTCGAGGACGAAGGGATCGTGTACGTGCAGCTCCGCCTGAACACCGAGTCCGGCGGTCGGTCGATCCGCGAGTTCGCCGCGGACGCGAGAAGGCGCATCGAGCAGGACCAACCCAGAGCCATCGTTCTCGACAACGGCTTCAATCCCGGTGGAGACCTTACGCGCACCGCGTCCTTCGCTCGCGCGCTGCTGCCCGGTCCCGCGGGTGTGCCATCTGGCCGGGCACGCCCCACCTTGTGTCACACCCTCCCGCTACGCTAGTAGCTCCAAGCAACTAGCCGGACAAACCGTCACCGCAGACGAGCGGGCACATGCCACTCCGCCTGACACAGGCCGCCACTACCTCCGCGCTCTGGGAGGCGATGTCCGCTCGCTTCCTCGACGAGCTGGGCGAGCGTGTCGGCCCCAAGGCCTACCCGGCCCACCTATGGCTCAGAGACCGCCGCCAGCGGGACATGCTGCTGGAAGCAGGGGCGCCACACAGGTGCGGTTGGAGTCTACGAGCTTGGCTGGTAGCGGGGCGGGGCCCTGAAAGGCACTAGCTCCCCTCCTCCTCAGGCGTCACCCTATTGCGCCAACGACTCGGGGAGCGGCGAGTGTGAAGACACGCGATCACCTCGATGACGTCTACTTGCGCATGGTAATAGACGGCATAAGGGAAGCGGCCCAGGAGTGCACGCCTCAGGCCGACGGCGATCTCCGGGAATGCCGTGGGGAGCTCGGAAACGAGTTCGATGACGTGGTCTAGCGATCGAGCGAAGTCGTCGCCAAGTCCTGGACGCTTGGCCTCGTACCACTCCCTGGCCAGCAGCACATCCGAGGCCGCCTCCGAACGGAAGCGGACTCGCAGACTCAGCTCGACCCCTGCAGCCGGGCTCGGACCTCTTCCCAGGGAACATACTTGGGGTCGGGATCCGCGAGACGTCGCTCGAGCTCCTCGAGGTGCCACTCAGGAAGCGCCACATCTTCCGGACTGGCAGCGAGGGCATCCCAGGCCTCGCCCAGCAGCTCGATGCGTTCATCGGGTGGAAGGCGGAGAATCTCGGACAAGAGAGCTTGTTTCGTCATGCCTACAATCTCTTCTAGGCACCCTGGACACGGCAATGCTTGAATCGGTCCCGGTGATGCGTGGCTCGGGTGATTTGGCCGGCGCGGGCAGGAGCATAGGCCGATGGGACGCGTGCCACCACCGTCCGACTGCGTCGGGACCGTCTCCTTGCCCGAAGGCTGGCAGACCCACCCTGCTCTCACCCGGCGGTACATTATCTCGGCACTTATTGGTGGACTCCTAGGAACCGTAACATTCCAACCTCCGCCGAACGCGCCTGGGAACTGCCGGAAAACACGGGAATCGCTCCCTCCCGTCAGACCCCCCTCCAAGCATCGCCGGGCAGACTTGCGACCAGACGCTCGAGCACGGCGTCCATGGCGAGATCGAAGTCCCACGCGACACCGGAACGAAGCAGCGGTTCGACGTCGGCGCGAAAGGAGGAGTCGGCGCGCTTGCCGTTGAGATTCGCCTCGAACTGTGCCCGAGTCACGCGGTGGCCCCCCTCTACCATATAACGCTGAAAGCACGCGAGCAGTGCCGCAGGGTCGGCTACCCCCCGCTCCAGCGCGTACCACAGGTCGAACAGATCCCGACCCTTCTTGCGCTGATAAAGCGCCCGGAGCTTCGTGCCCAGCAGTTCATCAACTACGAAGGTCGTCAATTCGGCTTCCCCCGCGAACCAACGGTTCTCCACCTGGAACGGTACGCGAGTGAGTCCAAGCTCGGTAAAGTGCTCCCTGGAGTTGATCTCGATCTTCAGCCGCAGCTTCAGCGGTGGGGCATCCTCGGAGTCGAAGCGATATACGAGCGTGACCCGCCCCTCCTTGAAGAGACGCGACGGCGCGCCGAGCCATGGATCGAGCGCACCACGAACGGCGTCGAGGGTCTCGCCGATCGGCCCGGGCTCTACTTGCACGAGATCGATGTCCTCAGAGTATCGCGCGGGCGGAAGCAGGTAGAGCTTGTATAGCGCAGTTCCTCCTCGGAAAGCGAGGCTGGCCGCGACGCTTGGAAGCCGAAAAATCTCGACCAGGGCCCTGCTGATGACCAGGTCCTGCTCTACCCACGCATCCTGGCTCCAAGGGGCTCGACTTCGCCACTCGGTGATGAAGGCTTTAGGAATCACAGGTCGGGCTCGACCTCGACGTTGACCGCGACCTTCCAACGCACGTCGCGCACCGCTCCCGCCATGGAAACAGACGGAGCCAGAGCCACGAAGAACCGGGCTCTATCGCCGAGGACCGGTTCCAGCGCGACAGCGTACTCTTCGGCCTCAACCAGTGAGAGGAGGTAGCCGAGCCGTTGGACCCATGCCGTGGGAACTCGGCTCGCCTCGGCCTCGAGGGCGTGGGCGTCCATCGACTCGATGAGCTCCACCAAGACGGTCGCGACATTGCTGAGTCCGCCACCGTGGTCCGGATATGCGACGAGCTCCAGGGCGGTCGCTTCCGGCGATGAGATACGCAGGACTCCGCGCGGCGTGTTCCGCTGGACCACGGGCGTGCCTGCCATGTCCTGCCGGGCGATGAAATCGACGCTCACTTGGCCACACCTGAGCGCACGGCGGGCGCGCGACACCATCACCTGGAACACCTGTGGACGCTGGTGGGCCGCTCCGTGGTACGCCGCCGCGCTCAGAAGCGCCACGTAGTACGGCTCGCGGAGGTGCTGCATCAGATCCGGGACGAACTGGTCGGCGGGTAGGCACCGGAGTCCCGCATACTCCGGTGGTACGATGACGTGGAAGCTACGGTACGGATCCGCGACGAGGCCTTTCTCCTTGAGTCGTCTCAGCGCTGCGCAGGTCGCAGCGACGCTTCCGCCGAGAGCCTGTGCCGCCTCGTCGGTCGTGAAATGGTACCGTCCGCGGGCCTGCAGGTCCCGGATGTAGCGCGCAGCGGAGGCCATTGGCTGAATCTGTACCAGCAAAAGGTCACGCAATACCACGTATTGCGACTACAGTCTTGTGAAAGTCCATGATCGCAAAAACTAGCGTATTACGTGATTTTCAGCCAGTATAGACTCGTGTCTGCGAGGTCAAGGCCGGTGCGTCCGTCTGAAGGTGGTGGCGGGCAGCCCGACGCTCGATCTACTCGCCCAGCCGCTCCAACAACGCCGCCTGCGCCCACTGGTTGATCGACTGCCCGGATGCAGCTGCCGAAGCTTCGACCCGGCGGTGCGTGTCCGGGTCGGTGCGTATGAAGATCGTTCCCGAGTAGGCGCGGTCGGGCTCGCGGCCGGCGTCTTTGCATGCACTCAGATATTCGTCGACCGCGCGGTGCAACGAGGCCTCCAGTTCGTCGACGCTGCGTCCTTCGAAGCCGATCGTGTCTCTCGTGCCCAGCACGTGTCCGTAGAAGAAGCGCGAACCGTCATCATATTCGATTGCCGCGGGGTAGCCACGATACGTCATCATCGATCCATCGCTCCCGCTTGAGTGAGGAAGTGTCTGAGCCTCTTGGCCAGGCCCCGTCCGATCTCGGGGCTCGGGTGACAGATCCTTGTGCCCGCCGCAATGCCGCCAGCGTCTTGGCATGCCTACGCTTCATATTGTGCTAGCAAGTTACGCTAGCGTCAACCTGCGTCTAGAGTTCCGTTCCATGGACTGAACGGTGACCACCTGCCCGGGACGCTGCCATAACCCGATGGGCCAGTGGGCGCGCGGGTGCAGCGAGTGCTTCCTCCGGCGGCCCCTCCCCACTAGGCTCCCCCGCACGGGACCGAGGGCTGGAGCTAGGAACCTCTGAGGCAGCACCTTTTGTACTTCACGCCACTCCCGCAGGGGCAGGGCGAGTTGCGTCCGAAGCGCGGCGGACCCCGTGTCATCTCGCGCGCCAGGACCGCCGCGCGCTCCCCGGGATTCTGATTGAAGACCCGCGACAGCATTGCGTACAGCTCGGGGTGCTTGCGCTCCATCACGCCGGGGCGCTCGAAGAAGTACTCGGTGGTGACAGCGAAGAATTCGGCCTCGTTGGTCA
>JADFSR010000049.1 GCA_022560615.1 Gemmatimonadota bacterium | reverse complement strand
CGCAGGCCCGGACTCCACCGGGTTCATGTGGTGATGAACAACTCGAAAGGAGCTTCCTCTTTTTTTCCCTGCCTGTCCACTCTATCCGGACACCTTCCCGCTTTTACACAATTCTAGTGACACCACCTGAATTTTAACGGCTTGTACGGGGAATGCCGGCACTCTCGAGGGCGTGAGAGAGGAAGAGGCCGGGGGGGGGAGGTGCATCCTGAGCGGCGAGTGGCGACGATGTGTTTACGACGACGCATCACCGTCAACAGGCCACGCCAGGATGCAGCTGAAAACTATCCTCAATCGGATCCACAAGCACAGGTCGTTCGTGTACGAAGCGGAACGGCTCTACGAAGAGTGTGGACGGCTCAGGATCGATGTGGACATTCGGCCTCGAGCCAACGGCCGCCCGAAGTGCTCGAGATGTGGCCGCCGGCGACCGGGCTACGACACGCTGAGTCCGCGTCGCTTCGAGTTCATTCCGATTCTCGGGATCGCGGTGTATTTCGTGTACACGATGCGCCGGGTCGATTGCCCGAACTGCGGCATCGTCGTCGAGGAGGTGCCGTGGGGGAGCGGCAAGCATCAGGCGACGACGACGTACGCGTGGTTCCTCGCCGGCTGGGCGAAGAGGATGAGCTGGTCGGCGGTGGCCGAGGCGTTCCAGACCTCGTGGGACCGGGTGTTTCGCTCGGTCGAGATGGCGGTGACGTGGGGTCTGGAGCATCGCGACCTCGAAGGTGTGCAGGCGATCGGAGTCGACGAAGTGTTGTGGCACAAGGGCTACAAGTTCCTCACCCTCGTCTACCAGATCGACCAAGGCGCTCGGCGCCTGCTCTGGGTGGGTCAGGGCCGCAAGGCGAAAACGCTGCTCAAGTTCTTCCGAGCCTTCGGGCGCGAGCGTAGCGCCAGTCTCCGCTTCGTCAGCAGCGACATGTGGAAACCGTACCTCAAGGTGATCGCCAAGAAGGCGTCCGGCGCCATCCATGTGCTCGACCGCTTCCACATCATGGCCCACATGAACAAGGCCATCAACGAGGTCCGCGCCCAGGAGGTAAAGCGCCTCCAGGCCGACGGCTATGTGCCCGTCCTCAAGGGCATGCGCTACTGCTTGCTGAAGCGCCCGGAAAACCTCACCGAAAGCCAGGAAGTGAAGCTCGCTGAGCTGCTGAAGTACAACCTCAAGGCCGTGCGGGCGTACCTCCTGAAGGAAGACTTCCAGTTCTTCTGGGACTACGTCTCCCCGGCCTGGGCAGGCAAGTTCCTCGATCGCTGGTGTACGCGCTCCATGCGCTCGAGGCTCGTTCCGATGAAGCGCGTCGCCCGCATGCTACGTCGTCACCGCGAGCTCCTGCTCAACTGGTTCCGCGCCCGCGGCACGATCTCAGCAGCCGCTGTGGAGGGCCTAAATAACAAGCTGAAACTGACCACCAGAAAATCGTACGGCTTTCGGACCTTCCGAGCGTTCGAAATCGCTCTCTATCATACCCTTGGCGATCTACCCGAACCCAGAGCCACCCACAGATTCTACTGAAGAACCCAGAAAACTTCGTCACCATCGTCAACTTCTTCGACCTGGTGAGGGCCCAAGCGGCGAGCCGATAAGGCACCAACCCCAGCGACGGCCTCATCCTTAGCCGACTACGTCCTCCATCCGCCTCCTCGTCTCCTCGTCGGGCAGCGCCCCCCTGCCGCCGCCCATGTTCTCGGCGAGGTGCTCGGGGTCCGACGTGGCCGGGATGGCGCAAGCGACCGCCGGGTGCGAGAGGATGTACTTGAGGAAGAACTGACTCACGCCGTACAGTCGAACGAGGACGCCCACCCTGGCAGAGGCCGGTCGCGGACCGCACCGAAGAGCCTCCCCCCAGCGAAGGGGCGATTGACCATGACTGCGATCCCCCGCTCCTGGGCCATCGGGAACACCCGCTCCGCGGAGGTCCGCTCGCCCAGGCTGTAGTTGATCTGGAGGAAGTCGATACGCTCGGGCTCGGCTTCCAGCAGCGCGGCCACAGCGCCATACTGCCGCTCCGAGGAAGCCGTGACTCCGATGTAGTCGAATCGGCCCTCGGTCTTCCACGCCTCCAAGGTGTCGAGATGGAGCTGCACGTCCCTCAGGTTGTGGACCTGCATGAGCTCGATGTGGGAGGGCCGCTGTAGCAGAGCCATCGAGTCCTCCATCTGGCGGATCCCCTCCGCTTGCCCGTCGATCCAAACCTTGGTGGCGACCCAAAGGTCGTCGATCAGCCCCGTCTCCACTGCCAGGTCTCCCATGACCTCCTGGGAGCTGCCGTACATGGGCGAGGAATCCACGATCCGTCCGCCCAACCGGTGAAAGGAGCGGAGGACCTCCCCGAGTGCGGTGCGCTGACGCCGGTCCGAGCCGACGTCGAAGGTCTGCCACGTGCCGAGCCCCACGGCCGGGATCTCCTCCCCCGACCTGGGGATCCGCTTCAGGATGACGTCGGTCTGTGTTGCGAGCCCGGACCGGGGACGTGAATGGAGCAGCTCCGGGACGAAGGCGGCCCCGGCGAGTACGCCGGCGCCCAGCTCGAGGGCACGTCGCCGAGTGACGGTTCGGTCCCCGCGATCGGCGTCGTGGGTGCGCTGTGGGTCGGTCTTCCCGTTGTCTCTCGAGCGGTCCCGCATGGGCACACCTCCTGTCCGGCATCGAACTAGGCCCACAACCCTACTGACACGCCTCAGGCGGGGTGCGTTGAGGCGGGATACTGAAGACCGATCTAGCCAAGCACTGTTCGGCACCCCTCCCGAAACTGTGCCAAAAACTGCGTCGTTACCCACCAAGCCCACCGACGCAACTGACGCAGAAGTCCAGCGTTTCCGACGCTGGCCGACGCCCAACGACGCCAGAAAGTGGCTCCCAAAGCAGGTGCGCTACCGAGGGGTCAGCCCGAATCGGGTAACGTTTGGGTAACGAAACTGGGGTCTACACAGGGTCACCTAGGCCCACGTAGCGCCCCGAAAAGCCAGAAACGGCCACCTAGGTCGCCCTACGCGGCCCTCTCCGAAGACTTTTGAGGCCGCCGCGTCTACCGTTCCGCCACCCCGGCAAAGGGTTGAAACTAAAGGACTTCTTGCGCCTCTCCTTCTGACTATTGAGCGGTCCGGTAACGAATCGGGTAATGAACCGCTAACCAAAAAAAGCCGCCGCGTATCCTTGTGCGCGCTCTCCGTCCGGCGCGCGGTCGGTAGCTGGACGACCTCGGTCTCCCGATACTCTACCGCTGAGCTACGGTGCCGCACATCCAACAGGTGGCCATACGTGCTCTCGATCAAGTCCCGGATGTTCCCCGAACCAGCCCCGCGAGCCCCTCCCAGACGCCTCCGTCCCACCATCTCCTCGCCGCGGCGCTCGTCGAAGGAGCTACGAAGAGCCGCGTCGCACCGAACGAACGAGCCTGAAGAAGCGCCCCACGGTCACTCAACCTGATGTCCGAGTCGACGCCCGCCTGATTCTTCACGATGTCCGTAAGTAGGTCGTCTAGCTTCGGGTTCTCGTCGATCATGAGCTGCTCCTCACATGGGTCGGGAGGTCCCTGAGCCCCATCGCTGCTACCGTTCGCGCGTGCAGGCACACGGTTTCCGGGCTTCCCCGCGGGGGGTAGTATCTCGGAGGCCAGAGGAGCGCGAGTCAGTGAAAGAACCGTTCGACCTTTCGACGCTCGATGGCACGATCGAGGTCGCAAAGGCCGCCGACAGGAGGATCGATGACGGAAAGTACCCTGGAATGTCCCAAATGCGGCCGCGCCATGATGGACGGATTCATCGCCGACTTCACGCATGCCCGTGAGCAATCAACAACCACAACGTGGGTCGAAGGAGCCCCCGAGCCTAGCCTGTTGCGAGGCGTCAAGTTGAAGGGCAAACAGAAGTACTCTGTTCGGACCTACCGTTGTGCGGCATGCGGGTACCTAGAATCGTATGCGTGAGACCATTGAGGGACCCGGCGCGTGCGTATCGATCATCGTTCCCTCCTGTAGGATGCAAACGCTCTCTTCGTGCATTTGACGCGCCTGGTGGAGCTTAGGTATTCTCGAAGAGGCGTGTCTCCAAAGGAGTGTGCACGATGCGGCGTCTAATGATCGAGTGGAAATCCGTCGTCGGGACCGCGCTGGCCGCGTTCGCGGCTGTCGCCTTTACCGTGCCCGTCCCCGTCACCGCCCAAGAAAGTCCCTCCGGTGAGGTGACCTTTACCAAGGACATCGCGCCGATTCTCCAGCGGAGTTGTCAGCAGTGCCATCGGCCGGACGGCGTGGCGCCGATGCCGCTCGTTGAGTACGAAGACGTGCAGCCCTACGCGATGAGGATGATGCGCCGCACCGGTATTCGGGACCGCCAGGGGACGATGCCGCCGTGGTACATCGAGAAGGACATCGGCATTCAGCACTACAAGGACGATCCGTCGCTGAGCGACGAAGAGGTCGCAGCCATAGCCATGTGGGCGCGCAACGGCACGCCGGAGGGTGATCCGGCGGATATGCCACCGCCCTTGGTTTTCGAGGACGCGGTCGGTTGGAGGCTGGGAGAACCGGACCTGATCGTGTCGACGCCAGAGATGTTGGTGAAGAGTGACGCTCCCGACTGGTGGGGCGGTATCGACGGCATACCGATAACCGGCCTCACGGAAGACAGATACGTGGCCTCCGTCGAGGTCAGAGAGATCAACGATGTCCGCGAGAGTGGGGGACGCGACCGGGAGACGGTCGGCGGACTGTACGTCTTCCACCACTTGCTCTATAGCACGCGAGCCCCCGGCGAAAGAGGCACCACCTGGCCCGTTCACGAAGTCGGTCGCAACCCGGACATCTTCGATGTCGAGTCGGGCCGGCTCCTGAGGGCGGGGTCGACCCTCGAGTCCAGCTCGATCCATCTGCACTCGAACGGTTCAGATACCCGAGCTCATCTCGAGATCGGGTTCAAGTTCCATCCCAAGGGCTACGAGCCGAAGTACAGGCAGGCGGGCTACATCGTAGCCAACGGCGCCGACATCGATATCAGGCCCGAAGAAAAGGATCAGGAGCTCCACGCGTACACTGTGCTGCAACAGCACACGAAGATCGTGACCTTCGAGCCGCACCTGCACGCACCCGGGGACCGGATGTGCCTGGAGGCGATCTGGGGCTTCAACGTCGAGACGCTCGTCTGCACCGGATACGACCACAACTGGGTCCGAGGCTACGCGTTCGCCGACGACTACCAGCCGTTGCTGCCGAAGGGGACGATCCTGCACATCATCGGCTACATGGACAACACGGCAGAGAACCGCAACATCCCCGATCCGAGGAACTGGCAGGGGTCCGGCAATCGCTCCGTGGCCAACATGTTCATCGACCTCGGCATGAAGCTCGCGCTGACCGACGAGCAGTTCGTGGAAGAGATGACCGAGCGGCGGAAGAACCTCGGGCTCGGCGTCAACGATCACGTGGTCGGGTGTCCGCTGTGCATGGTGATACCGGGGAACTAGACATGCGGCAACACAGCTCTCGGCGGCAGACGATGACCGGAGTCGTGCGGTGCGCTTTCGTCGCGCTGGCGGTCTTGGTGGCGTGCCAGGAAGCGGACGCGCAAGTCGCGTACCAGAAGGGCCAGAACGTCTCGCCCGCGTTCGAAGGGTGGGAGGAGAATGACGATGGCTCGTTCAACCTCGTGTTCGGATACATGAACCGGAACTGGCAGGAGGAGCTGGACGTTCCTTTGGGCCCCGACAACAACATCTCGCCCGGGTCCACGGATCAGGGCCAGCCGACCCACCTTCTTCCGCGCCGCAACCGATACGTGTTCAAGGTTCAGGTGCCGGCAGACTTCGGTGATCAGGAGTTGGTCTGGACGCTGACGACCAAAGGCAAGACCGAGGCGGCCTACGGGACGCTCCGGCAAGACTACAGGCTCGACTACATGGTGATCGCATCAGAGACTGGGGCGCTCGGTATCGGTGTGAGCACCGAGGAGTCCCGAGCCAACACCCCGCCGACCATCACCCTGGTGGGGGACCCGGTCCGAAGCGCCAGGGTCGGGCAACCGGTGACGCTCGTGGCACGCATCACCGATGACGATCTTCCACGAGTCCGCCGTCGTGCTCCACGCCCTGCAAGGGAGGGCCCCCCGACCCTGACCGCGGCCCAGTTGCGTCCGCCCGTGCGGTTTACCGTCCAGAAGGTCAACGGGCTGCACTTGTCGTGGTTCGTTTTTCGGGGTGAAGGCGAAGTGGGGTTCGATCCCCCGCAGATCAAGACGTGGGAGGATACTCGGACCGGTGCCAACTCACCGTGGTCGCCGCTTTTCACCATGCCCGAAGCACCAGAGGACGGTGAATGGACGGTTCAGGTCACATTCGACCGGCCGGGCACGTATGTGCTCCGCGGCCGCGCGGACGACGGCGGCCTCTATCACGACACGGACGTGACGATCATCGTGACGCCGGTGACGTGACGACGCACCGGGGTAGGGCAGACCCCTTCGGCGCGCTGACCACAGTCGACCTTCCCGAAGGCCCGACTTCCTTTTATCGCCTGTCCAAGCTCGAGGAAGACGGTGTGATCGACTCGCTCGACCGCCTTCCTTTCTCGATCCGGGTTCTGTTGGAAAACGCCCTCCGGCACGCCGGCGGCGGCTATGTGTCTCAAGAGCATGTAAAGGCCGTCACCGAGTGGAGTCCGCGCAGCGCGGGTGCCGACCTCCCCTTCATGCCGACGCGCGTGATCCTCCAGGACTTCACGGGCGTACCGGCCGTCGTCGACCTGGCCGCAATGCGCGACGGACTCAAGGCGCTCGGTGGCGACCCGCAGCGCATCAATCCGGTGGTCCCCGCGGATCTGGTCATCGACCACTCGGTGCAGGTCGACTACTTCGGCTTCCATGATGCGTTTCGGCTGAACGTCGAACGCGAGTTCGAGCGCAACCGCGAGCGCTACGCGCTGCTCCGGTGGGCCGGTGAGGCGTTCGACAACTTCTCAGTAGTGCCGCCGGGCACTGGGATCGTCCACCAGGTCAACCTGGAGTACCTCGCTTCGGTGATCCACCGCCGCGAGCACGACGGCACCTGGCTCGCGTATCCCGATACGTTGGTCGGGACCGACTCGCACACGACCATGATCAACGGGTTGGGTGTGGTGGGCTGGGGCGTGGGCGGCATCGAGGCCGAGGCTGTGGTGCTCGGCCAGCCGTACTACATGCTTCTGCCCGAGGTCGTCGGCATGAAGCTCACGGGCACTCTGCCCGAGGGCGCGACCGCGACCGATCTGGTGCTTCGCGTCACCGAAATGCTGCGTGAGCACGGCTGCGTCGGTCGCTTCGTCGAATACTACGGCGCGGGCCTGAGCAACCTCGCTCTGCCCGACAAGGCGACGCTCGCGAATATGTCGCCCGAATACGGCGCGACGATCGGCTTCTTCCCTGTAGACGACTCGACGCTCACATATCTACGCGGCACCGGTCGGTCGGAAGAGATGGCGGCGCGCGTCGAGCGGATCAGCAAGGAGCTCGGACTCTTCCGTACCGACGAGACACCGGACCCTGAGTTTACGTCGTCGATCGAGTTGGACCTGTCGACCGTGGAGCCCAGCTTGGCGGGGCCGAAGCGCCCGCAGGACCGGATCCGCATGGCTGACATGCGCGCGGCATTCGAGCGTGATCTGCCGGCACTCCTACCTGTAGGCTTCGAGCTTCCGGATGCTACTGCGGTCGGCGAAGAGGCTGACGGGCATGCCGGCGAGAGTTGGACGGACGAAGGTGGGGCCGAGCCGTCCGTGGCGGTCGCCCGAGGCGGTGCGCCGAGCCGTACCTGCACCATCGAGGCCGACGGCGAAAGCTACGAGATCGGGGACGGCACGATCGTGATCGCGTCGATCACGAGCTGCACGAACACGTCGAACCCCTCGGTGATGGTCGGCGCGGGCCTGCTCGCGAAGAGGGCGGTTGAGAAGGGCCTGGACGTGAAGCCGTGGGTCAAGACGGCGATGGCCCCCGGAAGCGGCGTCGTGACCGACTATCTCACCGAGGCGGGGCTGCTGCCCTACCTGGAGCGGTTGCGCTTCCACGTCGTCGGCTACGGCTGCATGACGTGTATCGGTAACAGCGGGCCGCTGGCGGAGAAGATCCACCAGGCGATCGAAGAGAACGGCCTGGTGGTAGCCTCAGTGCTCTCGGGCAACCGCAATTTCGAGGCCCGCATCCATCCGCTGGTGCGCGCCAACTACCTCATGTCGCCGGTGTTGGTGGTGGCGTATGCGATCGCGGGACGCATCGACATCGACCTGTACAATGAGCCGCTCGGCCACGGCAGCGACGGGGCGCCGGTCTTCCTGGCCGATATCTGGCCTCCCGCTCAGGAGGTAGCCGACACGGTCGCCAGCGCGCTCGAACCCGAGATGTTTACCAAGCGGTATGAGGTGGTGAACACCGGGGACGAGAACTGGCAAGCGCTCCCCCTCCCTGAGGAGAGCAGCCTCTACGAGTGGGATTCTTCGTCGACGTACATACAACAACCGCCGTTCTTCGAGGGCATGACGCTCGACGTTCCGCCCGTGGGCGACATCCTCGGTGCGCGCGTGATGATCATGCTGGGGCAGTCGGTCACGACGGATCACATCTCGCCTGCGGGCGCCATTCCGAAAGCCGAACCGTCCGGAGTGTACCTGCGCGAAAACGGCGTCGAGGTGAAAGACTTCAACACGTTCGGGTCACGCCGGGGCAACCACCAGGTCATGATCCGCGGCACCTTCGGAAACGTGCGCATCAAGAACCTGCTTCTCGACGGCCGCGAAGGTGGATACACGATCCACTTCCCGACCGGCGAAGAGATGACGATCTACGAGGCCTCCGTGCGTTACCAGGAGGCGGGAACGCCGCTCGTCGTGCTCGCAGGCCAGGAGTACGGCACGGGCAGTTCGCGCGACTGGGCCGCCAAGGGCACCATCCTGCTCGGCGTTCGCGCGGTGATCGCCGAGAGCTTCGAGCGGATCCACCGCAGCAACCTGGTCGGCATGGGCGTGCTCCCGCTCGAGTATCCGGACGGAGCCACCGCGGAGACGCTGGGTCTCGATGGCCGCGAGACATTCGACATCACCGGCATCGCCGATGGCCTCGAGCCCGGATGCACCGTCGACGTGAGGGCGATGGCCGAAGATGGAACGACGACGGAATTCCAGGCGAAGGTCCGACTCGATTCGCACGTCGACGTCGAGTACTACATGAACGGTGGGATCCTGCAGACCGTTCTCCGGAAGATGGCGCGCGGCGAGATGTAGCCAGAAACGCGAATTTAGGGGTCGTACGGGTCGCCGCGGAACGCTGCGGGTCGCCCAAGCACTTCCCGCAGGATAATCGCCTGCCGGAGCTTGTGCTTGTCTCCGCTCGAGAACACCGCGCGCACCGCCCTGGCGTCCGAACCGAGCCGCTCCGCGAGCGGGTCCAACCCGTCCTGCTCGGAAGCCGACCGTGACGAAGGGTCCGTCCCGTACTCCGCGTGTACGCTGTGCACGAAGTGCTCCGGTCTTGCGGCCGGCTGATCGGACGACCGCGGTGCCACGGTCGTGGTCTCGCTCCGCGGCGCAGGCTGGACCGGCTGCACCGGCTGTGCGGATGCGGGGGACGTCGGTCCTCGACCGGCTGCGAGTCCCGCGATCTCTTCCCAGATCTGCTTCGGGGTCAACGCCTCGGACGAGGCCGGAAGAGGGTGCGCCGCCACACCGGAGGGCTTGGAGTATAGCGGGAGCGGCTCACCCGGGATGTCCTCATCGTCGATCTGATCGTCATGCGAGAGCTGGTCGTCATGCGAGAGCTGATCGTCATGCGAGGGCTGGTCGTCATGCGAGGGCTGGTCGTCGTATGCGGACTGGTCAGCGTACGAGGCCAGCTGTTCTTCTCCCCGGGTCGGGTCGGATTGCGCATCTTCCGGGACCTGGTCGGGTGGCAGGCCCCGTCTGGCCTTCTGCTTCCGGAGAACACCCTCCAGGAGCGAGAAGAGGACGATGGCGACGATGATGACCCACGCGTCCATCAGTCGCGCCCCCTACTCCTCAATGGAGCTCGTGCCACCATCATCCGGCCCCGCGATCGCTTCTCTCATCGAGGTGTCCGCCTGGATGTTCTTGTACCGCATGTAGTCCATCACCCCGAGGTGCCCCTGGCGGAATGCCTCGGCGAGCGCCAGCGGCACCTGTGCCTCGGCCTTCACCACCTCGGCTCTCATCTCCTCGACGAGCGCCTTCATTTCCTGTTCCTTCGCGACCGCCATCGCGCGGCGCTCCTCGGCGCGCGCCTGCGCGACGCGCTTGTCCGCCTCGGCCTGATCCGTCTGGAGCTCGGCGCCGATGTTCTTGCCGACGTCCACGTCCGCGATGTCGATGGAGAGGATCTCGAACGCGGTGCCCGCGTCCAGCCCCTTCGCGAGCACGGTCTTGGAGATCGCGTCCGGGTTCTCGAGCACCTTCTTGTGCGATTCCGCCGAACCGATGGTGGATACGATGCCCTCGCCGACGCGTGCCAGGATCGTCTCCTCGCCGGCACCACCGACGAGCCGGTTGATGTTCGCGCGCACGGTCACCCGCGCGATGGCGATGAGCTGAATACCGTCTTTGGCCATCGCCGCCACCCTCGGCGTGTTGATGACCTTCGGGTTGACCGAAACTTGCACCGCCTCGAAAACGTCTCGTCCGGCGAGGTCGATCGCCGCGGCCTGATTGAACTGGAGTTCGATCGAGGCCTTGTCGGCGCTGATGAGCGCACCCACCACGCGGTGGACGTCGCCGCCCGCGAGGTAGTGCGCCTCGAGCTGATTGATGTCGAGAGGGATGCCGGCCTTGGTCGCAGTGATGAGGGGGCGAACCACCCGCGACGGGACCACCTTGCGCAAGCGCATGCCGATGAGGTTGGCGAAGCCCACATGGACACCGGCCGACAACGCCTCGATATACAGGCGGAGCGGAACCAACCAAACGACGACGGAAACGATGGCGATCACAGCAGCGATCAGAAACAACTGGACGAACTGGACGGCGACTAGGTCTTCCATTGCAGAGCCTCAATCAGTGTGTGTGTTCATCGGAGTGTCGCTCAGGCCTTCTCCGCGTCGTCAGCGACCACTGCCCGGACGATATGGCGGTATCCCTCAGCGCTGATGACGCGCACACGTGTCCCCTCGGTGATCCACTCGGACTCGGAGACGACATCGATGCGCTCGTCGCCAAACATAGCCGTACCGGACGGACGCAGGTCGGTGATGGTGGTACCGATCGTATCGATCAAGTCGTCGCGTACGTCGGCAGACTCGTACCCGATCGCGCGGTCTGTCCGCTGTAGCAGGAAGATGCCGCTCTTCGCCAACCTCGAGCTCCGCGGGAGCGAACGAATGATCGCCCACGCCGAGACGAGGAACAGCAGCGCGGTCGTCGCCAGTACCATTCCGGCCGTAGTGTAGTCGGCCATCGTAGGAAGGGATCCCAGCAGGCTCATGTACAGGCCCCCCGCTACCGCCACGATTCCGGCCACTCCGAAGAGCCCGAAGCCAGGTATGACGAGTACCTCCACGCTCAGCAGGAGCACACCGGCGCCGATGATGAGTAGGTCCTCGAGGCCCGCGAGTCCAACGATCAGATGCGATCCGAAAAAGAGGCTCAATGAGAGTATTCCTGCCACGCCCGCCATGCCGAACGCCGGCGTCTTGATCTCGGCGATCAGTCCGAGGAAGCCGAGGGAAAGCAGAAATGGGGCGACCACGGGGTGCGAGAAGAAACGCACGATCTGCTCGGCCCAGTTGACCTCGGACGTCACAACGTCCGCCCCACCGTACCCTAGCTCTGTGAGCAGCGCCTCCAGGTCCTCGATCTCCACGGCATAGTCGAGCGCGACGGCCTCCGCGGTGGTGAGCGTCAGCAGCTTACCCGACTCCACGACCCCCTCGATCTCTATGTCCTCATCCACCATCGCGGCCGCGACGGTCGGGTCGAGACCCTGAGCTTCCGCGAGCGCGCGCATCTCGCTGCGCATCGCGGACACGATCTTCTCGGGTGCCTTCTTGCCGGAACCGTCGACCGGGGTCGCGGCGCCGATGACCGATCCGGGCCGCATGTAGATGCGTAACGTCGAGAGAGCGATGAGCGCGCCCGCCGAGAAGGCACGCCGATTCACCAGGGCATATACAGGGACTTCGGAGTCGGAGAGAGCGTCCGCGATGCGTTCCGCGGCGTCTACCCGGCCACCGGGCGTATCGATATCGAGCACGATCGCGCTGGCGCCTGCGGCGGCGGCCTCGCGCACGCTACGCTCGATGTAGGGAGCCAGACCGAGCTCGATCACGCCCGTGACTGGCACGCGGTAGACCGTATGCTGGTTTTGGGCCGGAATCGGCATGGCGAACGGTCCAAGCACGACCGCAAGGGCGAGGAGAAACACAACTTGGCGGCGGTTCATTGTTCGGTCCCTCCCAGACGACGTCCCACTTGAATTCAAGCGCCTCCCGACGCTATCAGGCCTCTGGCATAGTACGCCCGCCTGATCGCGCGCACCCAGTCCTGCTCCGACAGAGCTTCACGCCCCCCACGAAGCAGACGGTCGAGACGCTCGACATCCTGTTCAGAGTACGTGTCACCTACCGAGATACTTCGGCGGTCGGCGTCCACTTCAGACACCATCGTCCGCGCGACCGCTTCCGGTCCGACCTCGCGGAGCGCATCGGACCCTGTGAGCAATTGCACCATCGCTTCCTGGAGATTCTCGGCCCGGAGCGCGTCCCGCGCCAGCACGCGCGCCGTCGAGGCTTCCGAAATACGGACGCGGATGCGCTCCGGAAGCTGAGCCTCGGGTAGCTCCAAGGCGCGTCTCACGCCTTCGGAAAGTCGGTCGAGTTGCTCGCCGATGCCGCCGCGGCCGAGCTCCGGAACGAAGAGCATCGCCAGCGGTCGGTATGTCAGGCTACGAACCCCTCGACCTTCGTCACCGGCAAGGTCCCACGAGGTCAGCCAGCGCACGACAGCGTCCGCCGACTCGGGAGCCGCGTCATCAGGTACCCTCCACGAGCCCGGATGGGGAAGCGCGACCCCGAGTGCCAGCGCCCCCGCGGTTTCCTCCGCAACCATGCGAGCCAGCGGGTCGGTCGTCGCATCTTCGCACCCAGCCAGCGCAGCGAGCACGAAGGCCAGCGGCACGAACGTGTCGGGCCTCGGAATGCGTGGAATCGCGGGCACCTGGGATCTCATGCATAGAAGTTCGCGGCATCTACCGTTCCGCCGCTACCCTCGCTTGACCCAGTCGGTCGGGCTCGCATAGGCTTGGCCCTGCCGAGAAGCCGCGAACGCCACGTCACGATTGACCTTTTGCCCAATTGGAGGCGCGGAACACCGGCCCCTTGGCGTGTATACGGTGCGGCCCGCCGTGGGCCGAAACACGATCCAAAGACTCGAGGAAGCCCAGATGTCCGAGAAAGTACTAGTTCGGTACGAAGTGCAGGACGGGATCGCGATTCTCACGCTCGACGATCCGCCCGCCAACACCTACACGCACGAGATGATGCGCCAGATCGACGAGAGCATCGTCAAGGCGCGCTTCGACAAGGATGTCGAGGTGATCGTTCTTACCGGCGCGGGTGAGAAGTTCTTCTGCGCCGGCGCAAACATCGGCATGCTCTCCGAGGCGGACCCCGATTGGAAGTATTGCTTCTGCCTGCACGCCAACGAGACGCTCAACCGCCTAGAGCACACACCGAAGCTCGTGATCGCGGCGCTCAACGGCCACACGGTCGGCGGCGGTCTCGAAATAGCGATGGCCGCGGACATCCGGATCGCGCGCAAGGACGCCGGCAAGATCGGTCTTCCGGAGGTCGCGCTCGGCGTCCTTCCCGGTACTGGTGGTACCCAGCGCCTGGTCCGAATGGTAGGTAAGTCGAAGGCCATCCAACTGATGACGGAAGGCGCGACGTTCGGCTTCGACAAGGCGCTCAAGCTCGGGCTCGTGAACGAAATCTACGAAAGCGAGGACCGCCAATCGTTCCTGGCCGCGGTGCTCGAGTACGCGGCGCAGTTCACGACGCCCAACAAGGCGAGCAAGGCGGTCGGCCTCATCAAGCGCGCGGTGCAGACGGGTTCTGAGCTGCCGTTCGAGCTCGCGCTCGCGCTCGAGCGTGAATTGCAGGCGCAACTATTCGCGAGCGCCGACGCCACGGAAGGGCTCAACGCGTACATCGAGAAGCGGAAAGCCGAGTTCCAGGGCAAATAGTTGGGGACGGAATCGACATGACCGAAGCTTGGATCGTCGACCGGAGGGCCGTCGGTTGAGACGCCTCCTCTTCCGGGCGCTGGTGACGCTGCTCGCGATCGGTCTGAATCCGGCCGGATCGCTGGAGGCGCAGACGGTGCGTGGCCGCTTCGCGCTCGAGGTCCCAGAGTCCGGCGAGTACTTCATCAGAGTGGAGCGGCTCGGCTATCAAGCGATGACGAGCCTGCTTCTTCAGATAGGCGTCGATCGCGACTACGATCTCGGGCTCGTGATCCGCCCCGAACCTATCCAACTCGACGAGCTCCGCGTTACTGTGCGCAGCCAGGAAGTCTGCGCCTGGTTGACACAGGCGTGCTTTTCGGCACCGGCGACGGCGCGACAGGCGTTCTCCTCCTCTCAGTGAGTGCTATATGTCGCGAGAGCAAGAGCCATGAGCTTGCGCGTGAAGCGCCTATCCTCATTCATGATGGTCGCCCTCGCGACGATCACACCCCCTGTGGGCGCTCAAGACACCGCGCTGGTCACTCTGATCGGCGAGGTGAGAGACATCACGAACGATCAACCCGTCGAAGCTGCTGCCGTGAAGCTCCTCGAGTTGGACCTGATGCGGACAACCGACCGAAACGGCTTCTTCAGCTTCGTCGACATCCCCCCCGGGCGCTGGACGTTCGAAGTCTCTCAACTGGGCTACGCGACCAGCCTCGAAGCCTCGGAGATCACCGCTAACAACGTCCTGCTCATTCGACTCGAGACACGACCGATTGAGATCTCCGGCCTGTACGTCTCGGTTGTGCAGCGACTGGCTCGACGCCGGATGGCCGCGCGGAGCCGAGTGATCGCTTGGGAGAAGGCGGAACTCGCGGAGGCCATCTCAGCAGATATTGGCAGCTTCATCCGCTCCCGCGGCGTCGCACAATGGGTCGCTTGCGGAGGTGAATTCACGGCGAGCGATTTACCCAACTGCTTCCTGTTCCGGGGTGCCCCCACTCGCGTCAGGTTGTTCGTCGATGACATCGAGATGCTGAACGCGGAAGGCATGGGTCGGTTGTGGGCCTACGATCCCAGAGACCTGTGGGCCGTAGAGTTCATGCCTGGCTGCCACGAATTGCGCATCTACACACGTCAGTTCATGGAGCTCGTCCAATCGGGCCGGGTTCGCCTCCTGCACCAGCTGTGCGTCCCCTAAACTCGGCGCAGGACTCGCAACGCGGGAACTCGGTGTTTGGCGCGAAGAGCTCCGACAGCCCAATGACCCGTGCGGGTGCATCCCCGGCGCGCTAGCATTGCACGGTCGCTACCCAAGAATCGCTCATCTCGGGGGAGTCTACAGAATGATGAGTCTGAAGACGGCGCGCGCTCTGACAGTCGCCTACCTGGTGCTCATGACGATCTCCGTCACGTGGCCGGGCTTTCTCCTCTTCGCTCGGATCGAGCCGCTGATTCTCGGGCTCCCGTTCAGCATGGCGTGGATCGCGGGCTGGGTCGCGGGCGTAGTCGTCGTCCTGTACCTGCTCGATCGGGTCGAGAAACGGCACCGAACGGAGGGCAGCCACCGCGGGATCCGACTCCCGTGAGGGATCGCTGATGGAGCAGTGGTTGGTCGTCTCCATCATCATCGCTGCATACCTGCTGCTCACGCTCACGATCGGCTTGCTGGCAGGCCGGCGCTCATCGCCCAGCGTCGCGGGGTACGTCGCGGCGGACCGCAGCTTCGGACTGCTCGTGATGTACTTCGTCACGGGTGCCTCGGTGTTCAGTGCGTTCGCGTTCCTGGGCGGGCCTGGCTGGGCGTATTCAAGAGGTGCGGCCGCGTTCTACATCCTCGCGTACGGCGCACTCGGCATGGCTCCGTTCTACTGGATGGGGCCGCGCGCGGCGTCCCTCGGCCGCAGGCACGGATACGTGACCCAGGCCCAGCTCGTCACGGGTCGTTTCCCATCGAAGCTCCTCTCCTCGCTCATCGCGCTGGTGAGCCTGGTGGCCTTCGTGCCGTACATCACGCTTCAGATGCGGGGTGCCGGGATCGTGATCGAGGCCGTCACGGACGGGCACGTCCCGCTTTGGCTCGGCGCGGGCCTCGCCTATGGGATCGTCATCGTATACGTGCTCTCCGCTGGCGCGATGGCGGTCGGATGGACGAACACGTTCCAGGGCATCTTCATGGTCGTGATCGCCTGGGCGCTCGGGCTGTACCTGCCGTTTCGACTCTACGGCGGCGTCAGGCCGATGTTCGAGCGCATCGCGGCCGAGCGGCCGGAGCTCCTGACGCTCCCGGGGCTGACCGCCGCAGGCGAGCCGTGGAGCTGGGGCGCGTACTCGACGTTCATCATCGTGAGCGCCGTCGGGCTGATGATGTGGCCCCACCTGTTCATGAAGGCGTTCACCGCGAAGGACGACGACACGCTGCGCCGGACGGTCATCCTGTTCCCGACCTTCCAGCTCTTCCTGATCCCGATCTTCCTGATCGGCTTCTCTGGCGTGCTCTTCGCGGGTGAGCCGCAGGCGCCCGACTTCATCCTGCCCTTTATGATCCTCGAGACCGGCCTCCCGGCAGTCGTCGTCGGACTCTTCTGCGCCGGTGCGCTCTCCGCGTCGATGTCGACCGGAGATGCCCTTTTGCACGCCTCCGCGTCGGTGCTCGTGCAAGACGGCGTGACACAGTACGTGGAGCTCGACGACCGCGCCCAGCGAAGGCTGATGCGAGGCGTCGTCGTACTCACGGCCGGAATCGCGTACTATTTTGCGCTGGACCCGGATTCGTCGCTCGTACAGCTTCTCGCTTCCGCCTATGGGATCATCTCTCAGCTCGCGCCTCCGGTGGTAGCCGCGATGTACTGGAAGAGGGCGACCACAAGAGGGGCGATCGCCGGGCTACTCGCCGGCATCGCGACGGCGCTCTTCTTCTACCTGAATCCCGAGTACAAGCCCTTCGACATGCATGAGGGCGTATTGGCGCTGATCGTGCACGTGCCCACGCTGATCGCCGTAAGCTTGATGACTCCGCAACAGGACGAAGGCCACCTGAAGGGCTTCTTCTCGTGAGCGATGATCGATTAGAGACGCTGCGCGTGATGATCCGGGCAGTCGATCGCGAGCTGGTCTCGCTGATCGGCCGCCGCAAGGACCTCGTCATCGAGATCGGAGCGGCGAAGGAGGCACTCGGGCTGCCGGTTCTCGACCCAACTCAAGAGGCCAAGGTCGTCCGCAGGGCAGCCGAACTCGCGCGGGAACTCGACGTCGACGAAGAACTGACGCGAGACGTGATCTGGCGGATCATCGCCTCAGCGAGGGACATGCAGGAGGGGCGGACCCGGTGGGGTCCGCCCCTTCCACATGGCCCAGACGCCACTCCTCCCGAAGGAGGTGACGCCGACTAGCAGCTAGTCGGCGCGTCTCGTCCGCAGACCGCGATTCAGCAGCGCCACCACCCGACGCGCGTCACCCACAGGAACACGCACACCGTACATCTCACCCGGCGGTGTGACCCCACGCACGAGGTGCGGGTTGAGGTCCCGCAGCAACCGCTCGTCCACTCCGAGACCCGCGGCCACTCTTACGAGCGTGGTGCCTCCAGGCACGAAGACCCGATCGAATCGGTACGGATCGGCAAACTCGACGACAAAGCCGTAAGCCTCGGCCTCTTCCCCAAGAATCGTGGCGGCCACGAGCCTGGGCACATATTCCCGGGTCTCCCGAGGGAGATGATCGAGAACCTCCCAATAGATGTCTTCGTCTCCGGTCCGCCCTTCGGCATGTCGTCTCAATACACGCTCGACTCGGCCCGGCCCGGCATTGTATGCCGCCGCGGTGAGGTACCAGGATCCGAATCGGCCGTGCAGCCACTGGAGGTAGTCCAATGCGGCATCGGTCGCCCTCACCGGATCACGTCGCTCATCGACCCATTCGTCCACGCGCAATCCGTACTGGAGCGCGGTCGGGCTCATGAACTGCCAGAGGCCCACCGCCGAGACCCGCGAGACGGCCCGAGGCTTGAGCCCGGACTCCATCATCGCCAAATACAGGAGCTCCTCTGGCATGCCGCGCTCGCGGAGCTTCCCGCGCACGAGCTCGTCGTATACGCTCCGCTGCTTCAGCAGCGTCTCGAATGTGGCTCTCTCCGTCGTCTGGAACCGCTTCATCCACCGCTCCACGCGTGCATTCACGTGAAGGGGCAGTTGGGTGCCGAGCGCCTCGATCGTGACTGAGGGCACGACGGCTGCGACGTCCTCCGTCTCGCGCTCGCCGCCCATGAATAGAAGCGGTATCAACAGGAGTGGCATCGCACACCACCATCTATTCGTACGAGTCGGGGACTCGCGGTGCTTCTGCGTAGTCACGGCTGGAGAACTATTCAGCCGGGTAAACCGAAACGACCTTCCGAGCGCGCATGCGCTCGAACGTCACAATCCCGTCGACGCGTGAGTACAGCGTGTCGTCGCTGCCGCGGCCGACGTTGCGACCGGGATGAATGCGCGTGCCGCGCTGACGCACCAGAATCGAGCCAGCGGACACTTTCTGCCCCCCGAAGCGCTTCACACCGAGGCGTTGCCCGCTGCTGTCACGACCATTCCGGCTGGAGCCTACGCCTTTCTTATGTGCCATGACGTCCTACCCCGTCCATGCGAGCTGAATCGAGAGGGCGCTACGCGAGCGCGACTTCCTCGATCCTGATCTCCGTGAAGTTCTGCCGGTGGCCCTGCTTCTTCCTGTAGCCCTTCCGGCGCTTCCGCTTGAAGACGATGATCTTGTCGGCACGTCCGTGACGGATCACCTCCGCCCTCACTGAAGCCCCATCCACTGTGGGCGTACCCACCAGGACTTTATCCTCGCCGTCGCCAGCGAGCAGTACATGATCGAACGTGATCGAATCACCGGGCTCGATGTCGAGCGAGGGGATACGAAGACGGACGCCGGGCTCGGCCCGGAACTGTTTCCCGCCAGTTTGGAATACTGCGTACATAGCGACTTCCCGCGTGCCTTCTCAGCTTTTTGATACAAAGCCCTTAAATATTGATCCGACGAGGAAAAGGGTCAAGACATCCCCACCGAAATGTGTCTCTGCCGGAATGCCCGGCAGGCCTTCCCGGGCTGGTCAGGCCGCGACGTACTTGCTGGTGACGTCGGTCTCGGCAGGGCCGGACAGCAATCGGAACTCGTCGAGCCGCATGAGTGGGTCGTCGCGTAGATCGAGTCGCAAGCGGGTCCGGTTGCGCAGCCGCTTCAAGAGCCCCGGTTCCTCCTCTATGACCCTCAGAGCGACCTCAGGGTGCACACGGACCACGATTTGCTTCTCCTGCTTCGAGGCCGCCGCCCGGCGCAGAGAGCGCTCGATACGGCGCACCACCGTCGCAGCTGTGTAGACCCTCCCCATTCCGCCGCACAACGTGCATTCGGACGTCATGGACTGAAAAAGCGAGGGGCGTACACGCTGCCGCGTCATCTCTATCAAGCCGAGATCGGAGATCCCGAACGTTTTCGTGCGAGCGCGGTCCTTGCCCAATTGCGTGCGTAACTCGTGCAGAACCTGGTCGCGGTGTTCCTGGGGCTCCATGTCGATGAAGTCGGCGACGATGATCCCTCCCACATCCCGAAGCCGGAGCTGCTTCGCGATCTCGCGCGCAGCCTCCAGATTCGTCCTCAGGATCGTCTGGTCGGGGTCCTTCTTGCCCTTTCCGGTGAAGCGGCCTGTGTTCACGTCGATCGAGACCAGCGCCTCGGTCGGCTCGATCACGATGTGACCCCCGGACTTGAGGTTCACCCTACGCTGGAACGCCCGTTGAATCTCTTCCTCGACCCCAAACTCGTCGAAGAGGGGCTCCGGGCCTGCGTGCAGGTGGATGCGATCCTGGAGGTCTGGATCTACGCTCTTGACGTATTCCAGCACCTCGTTGTACATCGCTTCCGAGTCGATGCGAACCGCGTCGAACTTGTCGCTGAACAGGTCGCGGATGACGCCACTGATCAGCTGCGCCTCGCGGTGTAGGCAAGCTGGAGCCTTCCGTCCCTTGGCAAGTTTCTGGATCTTCGTCCAGTTCTCGTGCAAGAGCTTGTACTCCTTCCCGAGCTTCTTCTGGGTGACCTCTTCGCCGACGGTGCGAACGATCATTCCACCGCTCCCCGGCTTCACGATCTGCTTCGCCATCTTGCGCAGCTTCGAACGCTGGTCACGCCCCTCGATCTTTCTGCTCACGCCGACGTGTGACGTGTACGGCATGTAGACCATGAAGCGGCCCGGCAGCGAAAGCTGTGCCGTCAAGCGTGATCCCTTGCTGCTGATCGGCTCCTTGGTGACCTGCACCAGGATGCTCTGACCCTTCTGCACGTTGTCCTGGATCGGAGGGTACTTCTTCGGGCGTCGGCGACCGCGACCGCGTCCGCGGCCTCGATCGTTCCCGTTCCCGTTCCCGTTCCCGTCCCCATCCCCGTTCTCAGCGTCGAGGTCTTCGTCCTCGCCGTAGTTGAGATCCGAGACGTGAAGGAAGCCGGCCTTCTCCGCGCCGATGTCGACGAAGGCCGCCTGGATGCCCGGAAGCACCGCTTCGACACGGCCTAGAAAGATGTCTCCGAGCAGTCGGCCTTGGTCGGGACGGTCCAGCATGACCTGGACCAACTGTTCGTCTTCCAGGAGCGCCACCCATGATTCCTGCGGGGTCGCGCTCACGAGGATTTCTCTCCTCAAAATAATGCTCCTTTGTTTCCGTCGATCCGCGTGTCCCGAACCGGGCCCGTCCGCGTCCCGGACCCTCCCGCCTCAGTCTTCGGCGAGCGAGTTCGGCGACCGTCCGGCCTCCGGCGTCCCGGGCGCGGTGGAAGCGGCGTCCCCGGGTTCCTCCCGAGGCAGCGCCGCCGCCCTACCGCAAGCAGGTCGACTGTTAGTTTGTCTCCGCCCCCACGGGCTCTCGTGAGCTCGTCGAGGATGGCTCGTTGATTCGGTCCGTCATCAGCTCGGCGACGATGTGCCGACCGATGACCAACCGCTGAATTTCACTGGTCCCCTCGCCGATCTCGCAGATCTTGGCGTCGCGCATCATGCGCTCAACGGGGTAATCACTCGTGTATCCGGCGCCGCCCATGACCTGGATGGCGCCCAGCGTGGCACGCATGGCGAGCTCCGAACAGTAAAGCTTTGCCATCGCGGCTTCCTTCGAGAAGGAAGCGCCACGGTCCTTCAACCAGGCTGCGTGGTATACCATGTGCCTTCCCGCCTCGATCTCCGTGGCCATATCCGAGAGCCGGAACTGAACCTGCTGGAATTCCCACACCCTGCGCCCGAATTGCCGGCGTTGGTTCACATATCGCAGGGCGATCTGGAACGCGCCGTCGGCCAAGCCAAGGCTGAGCGCGGCTACTCCGATGCGTCCGGCATCGAGCGTCTTCATGAAGTTGATGAAACCGAGTCCTTCTTCACCCAGACGCTGTTCCACCGGCACGAGCACGTCCTGGAAGAGCAACTCACGGGTGTCCGAAGCTCTCCAGCCCATCTTGTCCTCTTGCTCGCCCGCGCTCACGCCCTCCGAGAAGGGTAAGTCCGGCCGGTGGCCCCACCCCACCGCCTGCGCCCGTGCGAGGTCCACGGTCGGCTTGCATACGATGAAGCTCGAGATGCCCCGCCGGCCCTTCTCAGGATCCGTCACCGCGGTCACGACAAAGATCTCACCGACGCCCGCGTGGGTGATGAATATCTTGGATCCGTTCAAGCGGTAGCCGCCCGCTTCTCGCACGGCCCGGGTCCGCGTACTTGCGGAGTCCGAACCCGCCCCGGCCTCTGTGAGTCCGAAGCCTCCGAGCACTTCCCCGCTCGCGAGCGGCGGTACGAACTGCCGCTTCTGGGCTTCAGTACCGAACGCGAGGATCGGTGAGGTGCCTAGGGTCGTGTGCGCCGACACCGTGATCGAGTGGCTCCCGTCGAACTTCGCCAACTCCTCAACCACGAGGATGTAGCTGAGGTAGTCGAGGCCCATTCCGCCCAACTCCTTGGGGACAGGAACTCCGAAGAGCCCCATCTCGGCCATCAGCTTGGCGTTCTCCCACGGGAAGTCGGCGGTCTCATCGAGCTCTCGAGCCACCGGAGCGATCACGTCCTCTCCGAAACGCCGCACCTGCTCTTGCAGCGCGACGTGGTCCGGAGAGAGATAGCGATCCATGGAAGCTCGTTGATGAGGATGTCTGTTCACGTGGGATGACAGCGGTCACACGCGTGGCACGACCGCCGCGACGCCTCTCCAAAGTAACGAAGAAGCGCGGCCCGTCGGCATCCTCGGCCCCGCGCATACCGTTCGACGGCATCGAGCTTGCGAAGCGCAGACTGTCGCAGCTCGTTGGCCCAGGCCAAGTCCGCGCGTGAACGAACCCCCACGCGGACGTGGTAAGACCTTCCATCGGGCGCTGCGGTTCCGTCCGCCACCGATGCCTTTTCGCCTAACCACCGGATCGCGCCGGTGCGCTCGAGCGCAGCGAGCACGAGCGGGACGTCTTCCGGGCAGAGCTTGCCGCCCAAGTCGCCGGCAAGGCCGGACGCGGTGGTGTCGACGACTCCGAATGCGTCGCGCCCTCGCACTAGTGCTCGATGCACGCGCCGCAGAAGGTCGAGCCGTGGGTGGGTTCGTTCCAGGAACATCCTCCCTACCTGGCGATCGCCTCTGTGGTAAAACGCCAAGCAAGTCGCCTGCGCCCCGTCCCGCCCCGCCCGCCCCGCCTCCTGATAGTACGCCTCGAGGGTCGTGGGGAGCTGCACGTGAACGACCAGCCGGACGTCGGGCTTGTCGATGCCCATGCCGAAAGCGTTCGTGGCGACGACGATCCGACAGTCGTTCGCCAGAAACCCGTGAAGTACGCGTGTCCGCGTCTCACCACTCAGGCCGGCGTGGTACGCTTCGGTCCGCTGGCCGAGCCGAGCCAGGACGTCTCTCACCTCTTCCACGGCGCGCCGAGTGGGTGCGTAGACGATCGCCGTCCCAGGGTGCATGCGAATCACGCGGTGCAGCCGCCGCATCCTGTTCTCGCCAGAGCCCACGCGCTCCACCCGCCAGGCGAGGTTGGGGCGATCGAAGGACTGGACGACGATCTCCGGGTCGACCATCCCCAAGTTGGTGCGTACGTCGTCCCGGACCGTGGGCGTCGCTGTCGCGGTCAGCGCCAGCACCGGACAGCCGACCCAGGCCCTCAATCGCCCGATCTCGCGGTACGAAGGGCGAAAGTCGTGCCCCCATTGGCTGATGGAGTTTTGCCAAGGTCGCCTAGGCGCTGAATTACTGGCATTTCTGGGCCTCAGCGTCCCCTACGGCGACCCAGGAGTGGCACAAGATCTGGCACCACCACGAGAGTGGTGCCACTTCGCCGCCAGTCCAGCGACAACCCGAGGCCACCCGACGGCCACCCGGTCGCTGGCTGGAGGCTGTGGCGCCTCTGTAAGCCGCTGGAGCGTCCTTACAAGAGCGAACCGATGCGGAGCCCAGGTTCAACGGATCCCGACCGGAGAGAGCTATCTGCGCGTCGGGCCGCGGCAGGAAAAGGCTAGATTGGCCGGCTGGCGTACGCGGCCGTTCTGCCGGGCGTCCCCGCTCGACTGCAAGATAGCCACCGGGGTCCAACCTTGAGCCGGCGGCACCCGACTATCGAGGCCGGGTTCCTGCGCCGAAACGGGCACGCCCGTTGTCGTGGCTGTGGCTTGGTCGAGGACCGTACTCCGGGCGGCAAAGCAGCGAGGAAGGCCGGAGGGTGGACCTACACCGGCCGGAACGCGCTGGGATGGGTCTGCCGAGAGTGTGCGCAGTGGGCTCGATCGCCGGCCGTCCCCCCGCCGGAGGCGTCAACCTCCGAAGTGACACCGTCAAGCGCCGATCAGTCCCGAATTGTGGAAAACTCACCGCGTTCGATCGAACAACATTCGACTGGAGTCGGCCGAAAGTGATTGTCTCCAAGGCGGAAGCGCGTGCTATACGCTGGCGTGCAAACCAAAGACGCCGCCGCGCCGAGAATAAGGCCTCGGGGCGTCCTGCCAACTCCTTCGACACGTCTAGCTGGCCAAGCTCGCGCTGGCAGCCGTGGGCTAAACAACGACGTGCGGAGAACCGTTCGCGAGAGCGAGGCGAGGGGCGTAAACCGTGATCCGATGGGGAGCGATTCCGGCGGGCTCCAAGCCCAGGGCGTCTTTCGAGAGGTCGGGGGCCTTTTCTTCGCACCCGGAAAGAATCCTTAATGTTTACACTGTTTTTCCTTTGGCACGGTTCTGGAATCGCAGCCTAGCAGAAAACGGTGAGAAGATCCCCGCGACCCGGAGGGCGGCCGCTACCTCGGTAGCGAAGTGCCCCCGGGCCAG
>JADFSR010000048.1 GCA_022560615.1 Gemmatimonadota bacterium | reverse complement strand
CGTCCAATCCTCGATCGGGCCGATATCGCATTCACGAATTTCGAGATGGCGGTCCTGTCCGAAGTGGACCGATGCGGCGTGCCCTCCGACTACGAAGTCTCATTCGGAACTCCCAGGCTGAGCTCGGAGGACCGACAGGGCAATTCCGGGGGACCACACGCGGTGATGCCCGAGGTGATGGGCTTCCTGTCCGATCTCGGATTCAACCTCATGTCGCTTTCCAATAACCACGCATGGGATCTGGGAGATTGTGGCGTGGCCGCGACGCAGGCCGCTGCCTCGGCACATGACGTGGCGTACGCAGGGACCGGCCCGGACATCTCCACGGCGTCCGCTCCCGGCTATCTAACTGTGGACGACTTCACGATCGCCCTGGTGGCTGCTACGACGAGCCACGACGAGCGACGCGCCATCGGGCACGCAGTGAACGGGGTGTGGACCGGACGGCAAGAGGATTGGGATCGGAATCTCGCCGCTGTTCGCGAAGCGACTGCGAACGCCGACTTCGTCATCTACTACCAGCATTTCCAACTCGACGTCGACGAATTCAGCGACGTGTCTCCGGGGGACTCAACTGGCGACGGGCACCTCTGGGTTGAGGACGTAGCCGAGTGGCAGACCGACTTCGCCCATGCCGTGCTGGATGCCGGAGCGTCTATGTACGTGGGCCATGGGCACCGGGCGTTCGATGGCGTCGAGCTGTACAAGGGCAAACCATTGCTGCGTCAGCTCGGCGGCTTTGCGTACCAGGGCCTGAATCCAGAGATCGGGGGCTATGACGAACACCGGCCCTGGGAGGGATTGATCGCAGAGGTCGTTATCCGGGCGGGACGGGTCGAGCGAATCGACTTCATCCCCCTCGATCTGGATGAAGGGGAGACGTACCGCGACGACTACGACGACCTCGAATTCCTTTCTCGTCGCGGCCTCGCTGAGCTTGCTAGCGGCCCATTGGCCGACGCGATCCTCCTTCGATTACAGGACCTCTCGGCTGAGTACGGCACTGACCTCACGATCAGTGACTCTCGAGCGACCCTCCTGATCGATTCCGGGAACTAGCTGGTCCTACCCCGACGCGCTCTAACAAGCGATTGCTGCAGTCCGGAGTAGAGATGCAGATCCAGATCACTCGCCTTGCAGCTCGCGATCTGTACAAGCATTGTGGTCCGGCAGCAGAATCGCGAGCCGTTAGAAAGCAACTGAAGGCATGAGGGGACGAGCCCACAAGCTCTGTCTTCCGCCCCTAGCCACCGATGCCAACGGGCGTTGGATCCTAGCTCCGGCGCGCTATCCAAATCACATGCCGCGCACCCTTTCCCGCATGTGCGCGTACAGCGGCCTCCTCGACCACAAAGTCCGCCACACGAAGCCGTCTGGTGAACGCCTTGTCTGGCCCTGCCGACCATATCGCCAATGTACCACCCGGTCGGAGAGCCCTGAACATGATGGCTAGCCCCGCCTTCGAGTACAACCACTGATTCGACGCCCGAGTCAGCCCGTCGGGCCCGTTGTCAACGTCCAGAACGACCGCATCAAACCCAGCGCGCTCCTTCTGGAGGAGCACCGTCACATCGACTATGTGGAGCTGCGTACGAGCGTCGTCCAATGGTCGCTCCGCGAACGAACCCAGAACACCACGGTTCCACTCCACCACCCCAGGCACGATCTCAGCGACCACGACCTCAGCGTCGGCGGCCAGTGTCTTCAGCGCCGCTGCCAACGTGAAGCCCATCCCAAGCCCACTGATAAGAATACGAGCCACGGGCTTCTCCCGTAGGCCCTTGCATGCGATCACCCCCAATGCGTCCTCTGACGCATGCGATCGTGTGTTCATCAGATCCTGGCCGCCCACGATCTTGATGAAGTAGTCTGCACCTCGTTGGTAGAGCCCGAGCTCGCCACACTCGCCGGGGATCGATGCAGTGTGGACGAGGCGCATGGCGGAAGTGTCTGGGTGGGTCGGTGTCGGCTGAGCAGTGATTGAGGACAAGGTACACTCAGGCTCTATCAACCCCCACGCGACGTGGCTCGATAGGGAGCAATGGCGAGAAGGACATTCCTGGCGGTTATTTTCTAACAAGCAATTGCTGCAGACGCCGAAGAAGTAGTGGGTACGCTGCGCTTGTTAGCAGGCTGGCGGCGCAGCAGAATTGCGATCCGTTAGAAAGCCTCCAACGTCACCGGCTCTGAGGCAGTGCAGCCCTGTATGTGGGCGCTGGGGCCGATCGGGCGGGCGAGGGCTAGCCCAGTGCCACGATCTCGGCCGGACCTGCACCGCGCAGGTCGATCGTCCCCATCGCCGTGGCCGTAACGTTCTGGGGAATCGTCATCTGGTCTACGAGCTGTCGGGACGCGAGGAGCCGCCGCCCGAGTCGATTGCACTCCCCCTGAATTCGTGCGGTGACGTTCAGCACCTCCCCGTTGAACGCGATCACTTTTTTCAAGCCTCCCATTTCGGCCGCGATCACCTCGCCCTCGTGCAGGCCCGCCTTGAATGCAGGTACCGCTCCATAGCGACTCAGGTACTGACCACTGTGTCTCCACACGACTTTTTCGATTTCGAAGAAGGCTCGTATGCAGTTGGCGTTACGTATCCCGGTGTCGTACTCCCACGAGATTACAACCTCGTCGCCCACGTACTCGTAGATCTCGCCTCGCGAGTCCTGGACGGGCCCCGCGACATCTCGGAAGAAGTCGTTGACCAGTCCGTAGTAGTGCTCCATGGAGAGATTCCTCGACAGCTCCGTGGAGCCTTCGATGTCCACGAACATGAAGATCCGGCGCTCCCTCCGCGGCTGATGGTATCTCCCCGTGACGAATCGGAGTAGCACGCCGGGCCCCAACAGGCTGTCGAGCTGGCGTAGGAATATGATCACGAGGTAGAGCACAAAGGAGGCGGTGATCGCGGCAAAACCACCGGGCAGGGAATCGCGAAAGTCCTGCATCGTGAGGCCTTTCATCCACCCGACCAGCAAGCCCACGCCTAGGAAGATCACTGTTAGTGCGCCGACGTAGGTCACAGTCTTCAGAAGCACAGCGGCTGGAAAGGACAAGCGGCGGAACCGCTCCTCGAACTTCGACGACTCCAAGAGGATCAACGGGATGGCGATGAGGACGCCGATGAGAGTTGCGGTGGCCGGTACGGGGCCTCCCATCTCAGGCCGTAAGTACGAAGAAACGAAATCCCAGGTGATCGACACAAGTACAAACGTGACCACGACGGGAACAGCGCTGCGCAGGCGGTTTGCCGTTCTTGGGCTCATGGACTACCTAGGTTGGGTATGGAGGACCACAGCGTCGGGAACCCTACCGAGGAGGCTGGCCCCTCGCTAGCGGGGAGTAGAAAAGGAACGGAGTCTAGTAAGAAGACGTCACCGAAGTCGCTGTTGATGACGACCAGCAGTCTTGTTGAGGCTCGTGTGCGAGCAAACTAGGTGCCAAGTTTCATAACAAGCGATTGCTGCTGTCGCGGAATGGCGTAGCGGGTCCGGAGCACTCGCCTTGCGGCTCGTACTTCGGATCGGCATGCTGGCCGCGCAGAATCGCGAGACGTTTAGGCGGCAACCGGCCTAGGTTCGGCTTCCGCTGTGACTTGCTCCGTTACTCGTTTGAGCAGCGCGAGACCTCTGGGTGTGCTGTCCAGCTCTCGAACGCTTCTTCCCCGGCGGGCAACTCAATCTCCATGGACTCACCTGCTCGCATGTTGGTCCGCTCCGTTGGGCCGAGCTCTTTGCCGTTGGCGAGATGAACTTCGACTCGGACGGCGCAAAGCATCGACTCGGTCGTATTCTCGATCCTTCCTATGAACACGTGTGACGCAGGGTCGAACGCTAGCACCAACCTCGCACCGCGACGCGTGACGTCCCATGCGTCTCCGCGCCCGATGTACACACCGGACTCCTCGCCTTCACCCTCTCCGTCCTCCTCGTGCTCACCCCCTCCCGCGCGCTCCCGATGCTCGCCACTTTCTCTCGCTTCCCGGCCTTCACTGTGCTCGCCCTCTGCCTCAGACCTGGCGTCGTCACCGCTGCGTTCAGACCCTATACTCTCGGCGGCCGCGTGCTCATTAGGCGTCTCGGCAAGGAGAGGCTCGCTCGCATCTCCGGGGCTGGCCTGTGGCTCGCCCGAACAGGCGGCGATCCCGGCTGAGAGGATCAATACCGTCACGGTAACCAGCAGTCTGTTGCGGCGACCACTCATCATTTCGACATCTCCATTCATTCCCGACGCTCCCTGCCCCGGATCTTCCCATGGTGGGCGTCGAGTGGGGATCCGGCAATGCTGAGCGGCCGCCTCAATCACGACGTTGGCGCGCCTCTGATCGAACCTAGTCCTCGGGGAATCGTTGCCGCCTAACAAACGATTGCTACAGTCGCGGGTGGAACTGGTGGCTCGCGCGTGCCGCGCTCGGTGACCAGATTGGCCGCGCAGTAGAATCGCGAGACGTTAGAGAGCGCGCGGGAGATGGTTGCCGAGAAGGTTCCGTCACCATGCGTGTGCGGGGACGCCCCGTCGTCGTCAGTTGTCGTATTGCGGAGCGCGCACGGACACTTTCCCAGACCTACCACTTGTCGATATCCCTTTTCCCCGAGTACCGTCCGCGAGTCCACTCCTTCCCCTAAACCCCAGGCGTCGATGCCGATCTCGGAAACCGAGAAGAACAGCGCATCATGGCTCCTATCCCAGTTCTGCGAGACGCGCATCCCCCCACATGTTCGGGACCAAATCGAGTTGGGGTTCCGTTTCGAGGGCAACGTCGTATATCTCTTTGAACGTCGTCCCAACTGGCGCGGATCGGGAGAATGGACGTCGATGGACATCGCTCGGTTTCGGTACTTCGTCGGAAGGGGCGAGTGGGTCCTCTACTGGAGTGACCGAAACCAGATCTGGCATCGTTATGATCTCATCGGGGATTGGCTTCCGTTCAGGCGTCTGCTGAAGGAAGTAGACGAGGACCCGACGTGCATTTTCTGGGGCTAGCTAGCTACGAAGCAGAGGCCATCTCTCGGGCCCAACCCGTCGAGGTCGGGGGGGCGATCGTGCCTTTCGCGACTGCGGAAGATCTGATCATCCACAAGCTCTTCGCAGGACGCCCCCGCGACATCGAGGACGCCGGGGGGGTGGTTAGGCGCAAGGGGCTCGAGTTGGATTGAGACTACCTCCGCCGCTGGGTTGCCGAGTTTGCGCTCGTCCCCGGTCGTGAGAATCTGCTCGACCTACTCGAAGAGCTTCGGCGGGAGCTCGGTGACGAGTAGGGCCACCCCACCGATCCTAGCTGCCCCCCACCGCCCAGGTCACCCCCAGGATCAAGCCAGCCAGAATCATGGCTCCACCCGTCAGCCGTGCGGGCATCGGCGAATCAGGTAGAGGAATCACCTTCTCAGCAAGAACGAACGTCGCGATGGCCGCGATCCAGAGCAGGTTCATCACACCACCTACGAAGAGGAGCCCCATCAACACCCAACAGCACCCCACGCAAAAAGCTCCATGCTCCATCCCCATCCGAAACGCGCCCGCATTTCCGGCACGCCAGTGCTCGGACAAGAAATGTGCGGGTGACCGACAATGGTTCAGGCAGGCGCGCTTGACGGGAGTGACCTGGTAAACGCCTGCGGCAATCAGAAGCCCGGACCCTATCGCCGGGCTGGTCGTCACCATCATGGGGGACAACAGGACGGCTTGATCGAGGCCCCATTGAGCCAAGGTCGCCACCACGCAAAATAGCGTCCACAGGGCGAGGTATCCCGAGACGAATACGAGCGTGCGTGGGACGACCGTCCGGTCACGCGCCGCTTTTCGGGCGACGGCCGCGTAGATCATGATAGTGGGCAAGGCGCTCGGCACCATCATCCCGACCATCATGATCGACCACATCAGCATGACCAGGAAGAAGTCGGCCGCCTCCCACGGGCGGATCCGGACCGACTCCATTGGCATGGATGAATCCGCCATCCCGTCGGCGACGCGGAACAGATAGACCCATGCGAGCGTGGCTCCTCCAACTACCGCCGAAAATACGCCTAGCAGGTCACGCCTCGGGAGGGCTCGCCATGCGCGCCCGAGGGGGGGAGAGGCCGACACCCCCATCCTCTCGAAACCCCGCTACCGGATCACTCCATCCTGATTCATATGAAGGATATTGAACTGGCCGTAGCTGTCGGTGAGCTCCAGCTCAATGCCGCCGGTCAACTTGGACGACGCAGAGCCCATCTCCGCAACCGTGAACTCGAAGCCATTGGGCAGATTGATACGCGCACGCTGGGACTCCCCGCTGTGCGGATCGATGATGGGGGAGCCCGTCGACTCCACCACCCCGGCCACACTCAAGTGAGCCGTGCGCGCGTCGACGTCGATCTCGAGTTCGATCGGTGCGTACAGAGTTTCCAGCACTTCGGCCATCATGCTGTTGTAGACTGAGAAATGAGTCGCCCCCGGCGTGGTGTCCTCCCCGTGAAGAATCCTGCGTAGTGCCTCGCGCTGAGCATCATCGGCCCGTTCGTCGATGACGACTTGCTGCCTGCCATTCCCCTCTGCTACCTCTCCCGGCCACCAGAACATCATCGCGAAATCCAACCCATCCAGCCGTGTATCGCCGTGGTTGCCCTCCTCGATGTGACCGCCGAGGACGCCCTCACAATTGCCGTGAGTCGTAGGAGAATTGAATTGGCAGGGACACCCGTAGTCGCAGTTGCAGTTCCCGTACTCGACCCCGCGAATCATCCACTGACTGGCCATCGATCCCTCTCTCTTGGTGTGCGTATGCGCTATTTCATGAGTCAAGGCTGTATCAATAGCCTACGAGGGTCTACCTGTCGAATTGGATCGTGAGGTACGTCTTCAATGGTCAGTTCCGGCTGCTCCCCCCGATCGGATCGCCCGCGGGCATCGCCAAGGTCGGCCCCGGAACGGTGTTCTCGATGCGCGCCTGCCAGCGCCGGATGTCCGCACCGACAAGCCGCTCATGGGGCGAGCGTGACGCGAGGCCCTCGAGGCGCTCAGCGAGGCGGTCGAGGCGGTCGGATAGAACGGCCCTGACCTCGGCGGAGTTTCCCTCCATGCTCGCCTGCTGCATCATCTGGTCGGCGACCGCGCGTTGGGCCACGTGGAGCACCTGCCACCGGTACTCGTCAGTGGGGGTAGGGGCGTCCCATGTGACCTCGATGAGGCGATCGGCGACCTCCTCCAGATCGGGGTAGTCCCCCATGCTGCCGAACGTGACGAGCCGGGCCATACGCTGGGGCTGGAGGATCTCACCCACGGTGAAGCTCGCCGCAGCCTCGGCTGCGCCCAACGGATCGAAGAGTTGCTCGGTCCGCCCCGGAAACGCCTCGCCCTCCGCGTACCGGAAGGCCGGTGGCGGGATCATCGACACGATGTCCTCCGACAGCGCCAAGAAGTCGACGGTGAGCGTCGACAGCACCGTCTCGAGCGCGTCTCGCTGCTCCTCGCCCGGCACGATCTCGAAGGGTGTCTGGCCGTCCCCCTTCAGCGCGTAGCGGTAGTCTGCACCTCCGAGGCTCTGCACCGCGGACCGGAGCTGGAAACGGTGGTGCATGTACAGCGGCAGCAGCACGTACTCCAGGTTCGAGAGCGGCTCTCCGGGGCGGATGGCGTCCGTGCCGAAGCGCTCCAGCCCAATCTCGCGCACGCGGATCTCGAGCTTGAGATGGTCGACCAGGTTCGACCCGTTGTCCCAGACGCTCGCGTACTGATGGCCGGCACCGATGAAGTTGTTGTTCGTATGCCCCATGTAGATGAGGCCCTCCTCCACGCCCTGCTGCGCGATCTGGGCGAGCGCCTGCACCTCATCGGTCCCGTCGGGGAACTCACGGTAGAGCCAGTTCACCGAGAGTTCATCGTACCTGCCGATACGCTGGACGTACGCGTCGGACAGGTCGAGGTCTCCGTTGCTGTCGATCTGGACGAGGGGCGCAGGATAGTCCATCACGCTCTCTCGCCCGTAGGAGCTCGCCATGTAGTTGTGCGGGAAGCCGAGCGTATGGCCGACCTCGTGAGCCGAGAGTTGGCGCACGCGCGCGAGCGCCATTTCGACGGCGTCGGAGCCGGGGGCGACCTGCGCCAGGTACTCGAAGTTCGGCGCGCCGGCGAAGTCGAAGTAACCGCCAGCGCCCGGAGACGTGATGCCCCCCGAGAACGGGGGCACCATGCCCTGGCCGAGCATGTAGTCCTGCCTGAGCCGCAGGCTGCCCAGGTTCACCACGCCGCGCACGATCTCGCCGGTGCGCGGATCGATGACGGTATTCCCGTACGAGTATCCGCGGGTCCGCCTGTGCGTCCAGTGGATCATGTTGTAGCGGATGTCCTGCGGATCGATGCCGGGAGGCAGTACCTCGACCTGGAACGCGTCGATGAAGCCGGCCGCCTCGAAAGCGGTGTTCCACCAACTCGCGCCCTCGATCAGCGCGCTGCGCACTGGCTCCGGCGTGCCGGGGTCCACGTAGTAGACGATCGGCTCGACGGCCTCTGACGTCGCGGCACCCGGATCGCTCTTCTCGAGGCGATGGCGCGCGACCCAGCGAAGACGCGTGTCCTCGTCGATCGGGGTGGCGTAGTCGTACACCGTGGGCCCGTTCACGCCCACCCGTGGGTCGGCCGTACGAGTGCGGTATCCGTCGTCGGGCAGCTTGATGAAGGAGTGATGTTGTCGGAGCGTGATCGCGCCACCGTTCGCCGCTACGCCCCGCACGAGACCGCCCGGCTCACTGCTCGTGAACGTGAGCATCGCCTCCACCTCGGTGTTCTCCGGGAACGACCGTGTGGCTGGCAGATACAGCGCGCTGCGTGAGCGGTCGAGCGTGAAGCTGCCCTGGTTCCGCTGTGCGATCTGCTCCACGACGCCTCGCGCGTCACGCAGGAAGAAGTCCGTGGCGTCCACGAGCACGCGCTCGCCGGTCTGGGCGACGATGTCGAAGCCCCAGAGCACCGAAGGCGCAAACGCGTCACGGACCGCCTGCACCTCGGTCGCATTGTCGCTGCGGGCCAGGAACCGGTAGTTGGGCTCGATCAGTAGCACGCGAGGTCCGATGCGCTTGGCAGCGAGCACGTGCGTACCCCGGAGCTGACCCCGATCGATGCCGACCGGGTTGCTGCCGAGGCCCGACCCCATCGAGATCTGATACAGAAACTCGGTGTCGAGCTCCGCGATCTCCCAGTAGAGCGTGCCGCTCCCGTCGTCCCAGTAGAGGTTGAAGAAGCCCTCCATCGCGTCGGTACCGGCGGTCTTTTCTTCGATGCTCGGCAGAGAGTCGGTCTGCGAAGACGCCGGAGCGGCGATAGCGGCGGAGGCCATGGCGCCGAGGGCCAGGACGGTAAGTAGGCGGGGTAGGCCGGCGGCGGTGCGGCGAAGGATCGGAAGAGACATCAGGGTCACCTCGGTTGGAACGGTCCGGGAGTGGGTGCTATGCGGCGAACATCCCACGCAGCGCGAGTGGCGCGCAATGCCGCGCGGATTTTGAGCTCGATGGAGGGAGGCGATGGCACGGATCGGTGAGTGGCTCGACCGGCCATGGGCGCGCCCTGGCAAGGAGCCGACCATGATACATGCGCCGGCTTACTTGTAAAGCGTTATCAGTGACGATAACGTTTATTGCGGCGATCCATTGAGTCCCCGGATTCGCCGAGGAGGCTATGTGTTTATCCGATGGATCGGAGATCACCGCTTGTGAAGGCCCTCTCAGCGGTCGTCAGTAACGCCCACAAGCAGGCCTTCGCGGTTGAGATCGAGGGCGCGACGCCAATGGAGTACCCCTATCCGCAATGCTGCCCTGCGCCCACTCGCGAGGACCCGGTCGTACGAGTCGAAGTCGATCCTGAACTGGGCTTCACGGGATTTGTCTACTTCCTGGCTTCCGGCTCCGAAGGGGTCGTGCTTTCCGATCACATCCTTCGGTACAATCGTGATCCGTCGTACCTCGTGGACGAGATGCTCTACGAGCTCTCGTGTGAGGCAAAGTCGCGGTTGGAGCATAGCCCGATCGGGATCCGTGCGTTGAGTCGTCGTCTCGGAACTTCCCCCGCGCAGATCTATCGCCTCGTCGATCCGACGAACTACGGCAAGACGCTGGATCAGATGGTGCGCCTTCTCGCGGCGCTCGAGGCGGACGTGCAGCTGCTCATTCGGTGAGGAGTAGCACCATGACGATGGCGTCCTTTTGTGTCGACCGTGTAACACCCTAACGCCCGACCAAGCTTTCCTCCGCGTGCCTCACGATCGCTTCCGCGTCGCGCTTCAGCAGCAGCCGCGCCTCAGAGGCGACGAGCAGGGTCGACACGGCCGCGAAGAGCACGGCGCCACTGAGAGTCCTCACCCTACCCCCTGCGTTGGTGGAACGATCGCGCAACCTTCCCTCTCGACGCGTCTTCGGGCAACGTGCGCCCGCCTACCGGGCCTCTCGCGAGCACGTCGACGCATCTCCATGTTGTGCCAATGACCACGCGACCCCGACGCTACCACGCGAGCATGCAGCCGCCTGAGCATCTGGCGGTGAGCCTGCTCCTGCTTGCATTGGCGCTGCCGACTCCGGCCACTTCGCAGATCGAGGTGCACGAGGCGAGCATCACGGAGCTGCAGGCCGCGCTGGCCGCCGGCACCGTCACGTCGGTCGGGCTGGTCGACGCATATCTCGCCCGGATCGCCGCATACGGCCAGCAGGGCCCTGCTCTCAACGCCATGATCATGCTGAACCCGCGGGCGAGAGAAGAGGCTGCATCGCGTGATCGCGAACGAGCGCTCGGGAACGTACGGGGTCCACTCCACGGGATCCCCATCATTCTCAAGGACAACTACGACACGTTCGACATGCCGACGACCGGCGCATCGGTGGCGCTCGCGGCCTCGACTCCGCCGGACGATGCGTTCCAGGTCCGGAAGCTGCGCGAGGCCGGAGCGGTGATCCTCGGCAAGTCCAATCTTCACGAGCTGGCGATGGGGATCACGAGCATCAGCGGGCTCGGTGGGCAGACACGGAACCCGTACGATCCGACGCGGAACCCCGGAGGCTCCAGCGGTGGCACGGGAGCCGCGGTCGCGGCCAGCTTCGCGGCGATCGGGTGGGGCAGCGACACCTGTGGGTCGATCCGTATTCCGTCGGCGCACAACAACCTGTTCGGTCTGCGACCTACGAAGGGGCTTTCGAGCATCGACGGCATCATTCCGCTGTCGCACACACAGGACGTGGGTGGGCCGTTGGCGCGCAGCGTCACGGACCTCGCTATCGGCCTCGACGCGACGGTCGGTCCGGATCCAGCCGATCCGGCAACCGGAATCCTCGATGGCCTAGAGCTTCCACGGTTCGTGGCATCGCTCGATCCAAGTGCCTTGCGCGGCGCCCGACTCGGCGTTCTCACGTCGTCCTTCGGCGACGCCGCGGAGGACAGGGAGAGCGGCGGCATTGTACGCGCCGCGTTGGAGCGCATGGGGGAGCTCGGCGCCACGGTCATCGACGTCACGATCGACGGCCTCGATACATTGGCGACGGGATCGAGCGTGATCGGGTTCGAGTTCAAGTTCGACTTCATGGACTACCTGGCAGCGACGCCGCAGGCAGACGTCCGTTCGCTGGACGACGTTCTGGAACGGGGCCTGTACCACGCCGCGCTGGAATCGAGCTTCCGACGCCGGAATCGGGTCGAGAGCCGCGATTCCGACGAGTATCGCGCCGCGCTGGCGAAACAGGCGTCGGTGCGGGAGGCGCTGCGCCAGGCCATCGAGGATGAGGACTTGGACGCGCTCGTGTACCCCACGATTCGTCGCAAGGCCGCCCGGATCGGCGATCGCCAACGCGGATCGAATTGTCAGCTCAGCGCCTCGTCCGGCTTCCCGGCGCTGAGCCTGCCAGCGGGCTTCACGAGCGACGGCGTCCCGGTGGGCCTGGAGATGATGGGGCTCCCGCTCACCGATGCGCGGCTGCTATCCCTCGCGTACGCCTACGAGCAGGCGGCTTCACCACGCCGCGCTCCGGACTTCACGCCGCCGCTCGTGGACGCTCGGGCGCCGCCACCCGTGGTGCACCGGATCGCGAGTGAAGGCAGCGTTCGCCTCACTGGTCGATTGGCCTTCGACTGGTCGACCGGGATGTTGGCCTACGACCTCGAGGTAGCGGGCGTGACCGCCCCCGAGGCCCTGGGTGTGTACCTCCATCGCGGATCCGTCGACAGCCCGGGACCGGTGGTCCACCGGCTCATGGAATCGCTTCGCATCGCCCAGTCGGGCGAGCTGTCGCTCGGCGCTGTTGATCGGGCCGCGTTCAAAGCGTCCGAGCTCTATCTGCAGGTGCTCACGCGCGCCGCCCCTCAGGGCGCGGTCCGCGTGCCACTCCAGGGCGAGGCTCGGTAGTGAACTTCCCCGCCCTCGAGTCGGTTGCGATAGCCGCCGTCCTAGTCGTGGCCACCGCGTGCGGCGGGACAGACCAAGAGTCCGGTGACGTGACGATCTCCACGGTTCCGACCCCTCCTCAGTACGTGAGCGGTGGCGAGACTTTGCTCCGGATCGACGCAGTGCCAGGCATAGACCTCGCCGCGATCTCGATCTCCGTAGACGGGACCGAAGCCGATGCCGTCTCGGCGCCCGCGCCGCCCGACCGCGTGGGCCGCGATCAGCACGCGCTCCTGGTGCTTCTCAAGGGCCTCGATGTCGGAGAGAACGAGGTTGTGGTGACGGTCGACGGCGCGCCTGCTGCGTCGCTCACCGTGACCAACTACCCGATCACGGGCCCCATTTTCTCCGGAGACCATCTCGAGCCCTACTTCTGCCTCGACGACCTGCCTGCGGCGAACGGCGCACCGCGCCGCTTCGCAGTCGGAAACGGAGAGTTTCTCGATGGCAGTGGACACGGCGCGAACTGCTCTCTGGAGACCCGAGTCGACTTCGTCTACCGACCTACTGGTGAAGACGCCGAGTTCCAGGCGCTCGCCGATCCCACGTCGCTTCCGTCAGACGTAGCAGAGACCACCACTTCCGAAGGCAAGACCGTACCGTTCGTGGTCCGACTGGAGACGGGGACGATCAACCGCGCGATCTACCAGACCGCGACGCTGGTCGATCCGGCGAACCCCGACCCGGATCCGTGGAACCCACCCTCCGGCTGGAACGGCAGGCTGGTATACACGTTCGGGGGGGGCTGTGAGGCGGGCTTCTTCCAGGGCACCTCGACGGGTAGGGTGCTGCGGGAGGATATGCTCGGCGCGGGATACGCCGTTGCTTCCTCTACGCTGAACGTGAGCGCGCAGGGCGGCTGCAACGACCCCCTGTCGGCCGAGACCGCGATGATGGTGAAGGAGAGGTTCGCGGAGGTATACGGCCCACCTGTGCACACCATAGGGTCGGGCGGATCTGGCGGCGCGATGCAGCAGCTCCTGATCGCGGGCGCCTATCCAGGCATCCTGGACGGCATCATGCCGACGCTGACGTTCCCCGACGCGATCACCTATTTCATCGACACCCCTGAGTGCCGGCTCCTCCTACGTCGGTATCTGAACGACCGTCCTTTGCACGAAGAAACCAAGCGGGTGATCGGCGCGTGGGCGACCTGGGGAACGTGCGACGACTCACTCGGCTCCAGACCGAATCGCATCGGACCGGACGACTGCCCCGCGACGATTCCGGAGGACGCGCGGTATCACGCGATCGAGAACCCGACCGGCGTTCGCTGCTCGATCTACGACGGCATGCGGAGCGTCTTCGGCACGAAGCAGTATGACGAGATCACGCCGACACCCGTCGTCGAATTCGGGAGGAGCCCGCACGACAACACCGGCGTTCAGTATGGACTCGAGGCGCTGAACGAAGGGCTGATCGGCAAGGATCTCTTCCTCGATCTGAACGAGCGGATCGGGGGGTGGGACATCGACTTCCAGTGGCGACCCGAGCGAGCCGAGTCGGATCCGGAGGTCGTGCGCGCCGCCTACGAGACGGGTCGAGTGACCAGCGGGGCCGGCGGCCTCGCCGTCACCCCGATCATCGACGAGCGGTCTTACGTCGATCTCACGGGGAACTTCCACACGAGCTACTACTCCTTCGCGATGCGCGAGCGGCTGCGGAGGGACAACGGTCACGCGGACAACTACGTCTTGCAGCGAAGAGGGGCGGGCGGGCGGGCGCTCGCCTCGGACAACCTAGCGATGATGGACGAGTGGCTGACCAACCTCGCACTCGACGAATCGACCGATCCGATTCCGGAGAAGGTCGTGCGCGCGAAACCACACCTGCTCGTGGACAGCTGCTGGGATGAGTACGGCAGTCAGATCCTCGAACCGCAGATCTTTTACCCGCATCATCTCTATGAGAACCCTCGGGGGCTCTGCAACTCTCTCTACCCCCCGCACGCCGGCCCGCGAATGATCGCCGGAGGACCTCTGACGAACGACGTGCTCAAGTGCCAACTCAAGCCGCTGGACGCGGCGGACTACGAGGTGGAGTTCACCGAGGCCGAGTGGGCCAGGTTGGGCACGACCTTCGCGAACGGCGTGTGTGACTGGTCGAAGCCGGGCGTCGGCCAGACCGTGACCCCCCGGACATGGCTCTCGTTCGGGCCGTCGCCCGTGAATCGCTTCGAGCCAACGGTCGGCCCCGCCGTGCGACTTCGCTAGAAGATCGCCAGGGGATTGAGGGGCGAGCCGGTGCCCCCGGGCACGGCCAGCGGAGCGGCGACGAACATGAACTCCCAACGCCCTTGGTCCGCCGCGGCCTCGGCCAGAGCCTCCAGATCGAGGTTATCGAAGAGCCACAACCCCATCGTCACGAGCGTGAGCAGGTGGATGGGCTGGGCAACTCCCTCCACGCCGGACGGATACACGTCATTCGTATAGTCGCTGCCCAGCATCGCCACTCCACGTTCCCTCAGCCACGGAGCGACCGACGCGTGCAGGCCTGCGGCCAGCCGCCCGGTCGCCCAGGGTCCCTCCTGGGCACGCCGGGCCCACCGTCCGCCCCGGACGAACACGACGTCCCCCGGGCCGACCGTGATCCCCGCCTCCGCCTCCCACGCCTCCAGGTCGTCCACGTAGATGGGCGTGCCGGGCTCGAGGTAGTCGAGCCCCTTCAGGCGGGCGATGTCCATCAAGATCCCTCGGGTCACGATCCCTTGCTTCGCGTTCGTGATCCCCAGCCTCACGCAACCCTCGACCAGGTCGACGGTCTCCCGCGAGATCCCGTTGTACATCAAGCCCTCGGAGGAATAATGACAGAGGGCGTCCATGTGGCTGTGGGCATAGCCATGATAGGCGATCGTGTATCGGTCGCTCAGGAATCCGGATTGGGGGGATCCGAGGAGCTCGTGCCCGAAAGGCGACGTCGCGTCTTCCGCGGCCTCCTTCAGGTAGTCGTGCGAAAGGGACACGGAGAGCCCCTCAGTCACGAGCCCGGCCGCGCTCACTCGATGCTCGGGCGTGATCAGGTTGAGGGTGCCGAGCTCATCGGCGGCTCCCCAGCGCCCTCGATTGGAGAGCTCCACCATCCATTGCTCGATCGTCTCGCTCGTCACCTCTGGACGCTGTTGCGCGTAGAGCGCTTCCGTTGCACTCGAGGCAGTTCCCCCGGCGACCAGGATTCCGGTCGTCAGGATTCCGGTCGTCAGGCCGAGGATCCGTGACAGAGCGCTCCGCAATGTCCGCATGGCAACACCTCCACGTGATGAGCCCGAGTCGGCGAGTCCGGTGCTCGCCGAGGGCAAGCAATCCGGTGACCGCGCAGAGTAGACGGGCCCCGGAGAGGGAGCAAGGAAGGGCCGGAGTCGGTCCGTCGCAACCTTTCTGGCAGTAGCCGCGTCTCATGAATAGAAGTCGGGTCGTTGGCCACCGCGGAGGGGAGGATCGAGGAATGATGAAGGAACCGGGGCTGCAAGAGGACGCCAAGAATCTGGGATTGGTTGGAGGCTCGGCCGTGGTGGCCGTGCTCATTACCGCGGGGCTCCTCTTCGCCGGCACGAGGCAAGAGCCGCGGGAGATCACGGTCCGAGTTATCGCGCCCGTGCACACCCTTCCCGTGGTCCCCGAGGTCCCCGCCGCACCGGAGCCGATCGAGTTCGTAGAGGTCGAGATCGTCGCTCCGCTCGTGGGCATCAACCGCATCTACGGAACCGTTACCAGCAGGAGCGGCCGCGAGTACACCGGCTTCATCCGTTGGGACAGGAACGAGGGCTCGTGGACCGACTTTCTCGACGCCATGAAGCCGAACGGCCGCGGCGGCGAGAACATCTCGGGCATTCGTTTTGGGCACGTGAGCAGCATTGAGGTTCTGAACGATCATTCAGCGCTCTTCACGCTGAAGTCGGGCGAGCAGCTCCAGCTCAACAGCCGTGCGTCGGATCTCGGGACCGGCCTGCGGGCGCTGATCGTCGATCAGCCGGACGGCGGCAGCTACGAGTTCTCCTGGCGCGACCTCGACATCATCGACTTCCTGCCTGTTCCTTCGGCGCACAAGCCGAACGAGGCGCGGCTGTACGGTACGATGACCACGCGCAGTGGCATGGAGTTCACGGGCTTCGTGACGTGGGACGTCGACGAGATCTACACCACCGACATACTCGACGGCGACCTCGACGGCCATCGCCAGAGGATCCCGTTCGGCTCGATCGAGTCGATCGAGCGCTTCAGCTCGCGGGCTTCGCTAGTGACGCTCAAGAACGGCGACGAGTTCATTCTCGACGGATCCAACGACGTCAACTCGTCGATCAGCGGCATCTCCGTCTCCGACCCCGCGTTGGGTCAGGTCAAGCTCCGCTGGCACGAGTTCGACCGAGTCGTCTTCCACGGCACCAACGACGAGAACGAGTTCGTCGATTTCGACGGTGGTCGACGCATCCAGGGCACGGTCGTCACGGAAAGCGGTGAGGAGATCACCGGCGAGATCCGTTGGGACGACGACGAGGCGTACACCTGGGAGATGCTGGACGGCGACATCCGGGACATCGAGTTCAAGATCGAGTTCAGCAACATCGACCGGATCGTGAAGTCCAACCGAGGCGCGACCGTGACGCTCAGGGACGGTCGCGAGTTCAATCTCGATGGGTCCAACGATGTCGACGACGGCAACCGGGGCATCATCATCCAGGACAACGGCCGCACGTACGAGGTCGAGTGGGATGACTTCCGGGAGCTTCGCATCATCTACTGACGCGCTAGCCAACTCCCTAGTGAAGGCCCCGCCCGGTTCGACCGGGCGGGGTTTTCTCATTTGAGGGCCTCTGGCCTCCAGCTCCGCGCTGTCGCTATTTTGCCTGAGCCATTCTCCCCCCGCTTTCACCCCACCCCTCGACATCCGATGCCAGATCATCTCATCACGCCCCACGGTGGCGTGCTGCGCAACCTCATTGTGTCCGACGCCCGCGCCCAAGAGCTGAGGGAGACCTCGCGGGATTGGCCGTCCTGGGACCTCACCGAGCGCCAGATCTGCGACCTCGAGCTCCTGCTGAACGGGGCCTTCTCGCCTCTCGAGGGCTTCATGGACCGCGAGAGCTACGAAGGGGTCGTCAAGCAAATGCGCCTCACAGACGGCACGCTTTGGCCCATACCCATCACGCTCGACGTGACGGAGGAGTTGGCGGAGACGCTCCAGAAGGGGGACACGCTTGCGCTGCGGGATCCCGAAGGAATGATGCTCGCGGCACTCCACGTTGAGGACATCTGGAGCCCGGACCTCCGCCGGGAGGCAGAGGCGATCCTCGGAAGCGCGACTGGGGCAGCCATCGAGGAGCATCCGGGCGCCCGCTACCTGCTCGAACAGTCCCACCCGGTCTATTTGGGTGGGCGCGTGGAGGGCCTCCAGCCTCCGATCCATTACGACTTCGCGATGCTGCGCCTGACGCCCGCCGAGATGCGGGCGCACTTCACCAAGCTCGGATGGCGGAAGGTCGTGGCGTTCCAGACGCGCAACCCCATGCACCGGGCGCACCAGGAGCTGACGCTCCGGGCCGCCAAAGAGGTCGAGGCGAGCCTGCTCATCCACCCTGTGGTGGGGATGACGAAGCCCGGCGACGTGGACCACTACACGCGTGTGCGCTGCTATCAGGCGCTCCTGCCGACGTACCCGAAGAACACGGTCATGCTCGCGCTTCTTCCTCTGGCGATGCGTATGGGGGGGCCGAGGGAGGCCGTGTGGCACGCGATCATCAGGAAGAACCACGGGTGCACGCACCTGATCGTCGGCCGTGACCACGCGGGCCCCGGAAGCGACGCAAAGGGCACGCCGTTCTACGGTCCCTACGACGCCCAGGAGTTGCTCCAGAAGCACGAGGAGGAGCTCGGCATCGCGATGGTGCCGTTCAAGCTCATGGTATACGCCCCGGAGCATGACACGTACTACCCGGTGGATGAGGTACCCGATGGCGCGGAGACAATCAACATCTCCGGCACGGAGCAACGGCGCCGGCTCCAGCTCGGCATCGAGCTGCCGTCCTGGTTCACGTTCCCGGACGTGGAGGCGGAGCTGCGCAAGTCCTCCCCACCGCGGCATCGACAGGGCTTCACCGTCTTCTTCACCGGGCTCTCAGGTTCAGGCAAGAGCACGATCGCCAACGCGTTGATGGTCAAGCTGCTGGAAATGGGCGGCCGGCCGGTCACGCTCCTGGATGGCGACCTGGTGCGCAAGAACCTCTCCAGCGAGTTGGGCTTCTCCAAGGAGCACCGTGACATCAACATCCGCCGCATCGGCTTCGTGGCGAGCGAGGTCACCAAGAACGGCGGCATCGCCGTCTGTGCGCCGATCGCGCCCTACGAGGCGGTGCGGCAGGAAGTGCGCGCGACGGTCGAGCCGGGCGGCGGCTTCATTCTGGTCCACGTCGCCACGCCGCTCGACGTGTGCGAGCAACGGGACCGCAAAGGCCTCTACGCAAAGGCACGCGCGGGCATCATCAAGGAGTTCACCGGCATATCCGATCCCTACGAGGAGCCCACGGACGCCGAAGTCGTGATCGACACGACGGACGTCAGCCCAGAGGAGGCGGCACACGGTATCGTTCTGCACCTGGAGAAGGAAGGCTACATCGGAGGTACGCGCTGAGACGGAGGCGATTAGTGGCAGGAGATCTTTCGCGGAGGTCCTTCTTGGCGGGGCTCACGGGCGCGGCAGCCTTGGGGCTCCCTCGATACGCGGCCGGCGGCCAGTCCGTCCCGACGCTCTCGCTCCTACCTTTCCTGGCCAGGCCGACGACCGAGTCGATTCTGGTGAGCGTTCGAAACGGTCCCGCGGACGCCACCGCACGGCTCGAGATCAAGCCGCTCGGACTCGGAGAGTGGCGGTCGGCCGGGGCGGATCGGGACGCGTTGGCCGGTGAATTCGTCACCTGGACCGCAGACGACCTGGCGGCCGGTACGGGTTACGAGTACCGGATCCTCATGGCCGTGCCCGGAGACGATCTCGCGTCGGTCGCTACGGGACGGTTCACGACTCAGCGCGTGGGTGAGGTCGCGTTCACGGCGGCTCTCACTGCCGATCCGCATACCGGTTCCTTTGTCGAGGGATCTGTCCCGGTCAGGGTACTCGACGACGTCGTCCGCAATGTTCGAAGGGACCGGCCGGACTTCGTGATCGCGCTGGGAGACAACGTCGCGTGGGCTACTTCACGGGACTTCCCACAGTACGATGATCTCGGGGCGACTTATGCCTACACGATGTACCGACGTCACATCGCGCCGCTGTCGATGTCGTGTCCGCACTTCGGCCTGATCGGGAACTGGGAAGGCGAGTCCGGCAAGGTCCCCGCGGAGAGCGCGGCCCTGATGGCCGCCGTCCGCCGACGCTTCGCGCCCAACCCCGACGACCTCACCTACCCCCAGGGCGGCAGTGCGAATGAAGACTACTACGCGTTCGATTGGGGACCCGCGCTGTTCGTGGTGCTGAACGTCCAGTCGTACTCGGTGCCGTCGGGGCCGCGGTCGTCACCGATGGACGACGTCGCGCTCATGGAGGATTGGACGCTCGGCGCTGCCCAATTCTCGTGGCTCGAGAGCGTGCTCGCCACCTCCGACCACCCATTCAAGTTCGTCTGCATCCACCACCCGGTTGGGGGCAACGCGGCCACCCACTTCGAGACGCTGTACGGTCGAGGCGGGCCGAGAGCGGCCATGGTCGGTGAACAGCGCCTGGTGCATGAGATGATGCGCGAATTCGGGGTCCAGATCTTCTTCTTCGGACACGATCACGTCTTCCTGGACGAGGTCGTGGACGGCATCCACTACGCGCTCCCAGGTAGCTGTGGAGCTCCGTGGAAGTTCGGCCGTGAGGTCACAGGGTACCGGAGGTACTGGCCGGATTCAGGACACGGGCGCCTCACCGTACGCCCGGAGCAGGCGACCGTCGAGTTCGTGAATCAGGCGGGACAGGTGATCCACGAATTCGCCGTCGAGCCAGCGTGAATCTCTTCTAGCGCTTCCCCGTCACCGGATGTAGCCGAGCGAGCGTAGCGTGCGCAGCTGCTCCGGGGTCAGCTCGACCTCACCGGATGGCGTGAAGTACTGAGACAGAGCCAGGTGGGCCTCGTACTGCTCCTCCAGGAAGGCGGTGTACTTCCGGACGAGGTCTGGCCTTTCCTCGTGCAGGCTCCACAGAGCCATCGGATCGTTCCAGAGGTCATAAAGCAGCAGTGGGGAGGGACGACGTCGCGGCCCCGCCGTATAAGCCGGGTCTGGGTTGATCTCCAGCGAAGCGCCCCAGCGGCCGTCCACCACCTCGATCGCGCCGCCCAGCTCGCCGGTCGGGAAACTGTAATAGAACTCGTCGAGGATCACCGGCCGCGGTTCCCATCCCTCTCGACCCAACATCAGAGGAGCCAGCGACTGCCCTTGTGCGATCTCGGCAGCGGGGAGCCCCAGCAGGTCGAGCAGGGTCGGGAGCACGTCGATCATCGATACGGGATGGGCTATCCGCTGTCCCCCCTCGATGTGGCCCGGCCACACGAACATGAGAGGCACCCTGGAGATCGTGGGCCGGAGCATCGGCTGGCTCCATCGCGGAGGCAGCGAGTCGCTGAGCGCGAGGCCCATGTCAGTGAAAGCCGCACCGATGCTGTGATCGCCCCCGATGATCAACAAGGTATTCTCCCACTCCCCTTCAGCCTTCAGTCGGTCGACGAGGCGCCCTAGCTGATAGTCGTTGTGGGCCATCGACTCGTCGTACAGGCCCTTCGCCACAGAGTAGAATGCCGTCCGGCTGATCCCCGTAGAATCCCAGGCGGAAGAATAGGGGTCACGCCCGCCAAACTCACCTAGCCGCTGGTTCGATTCATTCCAACTCTCCCACTCATCCGCTGTGACAAAGAGCCCGCCGAAGGGTGGCGGAGCCGGAAAGTCCCCATGGGTGTCAGTGGTCTGGAAGTGCGCCCAAAACGGCTGGCTGGGATAGTCCTCTCGCCAGCTCCAGAATCCCTCGTGGAGGTACTTCGAGGACTCCTTATGGTTGTTTTCACCGAAGTAAGAGAAGTCCTCCCAGTCCTCCCGGAACAAATCGACGCCGCGCTGGAGATCGCTCAAAGTCCCGGCGTTGGGGTTCCCCGTGAACACCGCGGTCTGGTAGCCGGCCCGGTGCATGTGCTCGGCCATGGTCACGGCCTCGGTAGGCACAGGGTTGACGCCGCCTATCGAGCTCTTCGTCACGCTCGTCTGTAGGGAAGTCATAAAGGAGGCCGTCGAGGACAGGGTCCAGGAGGAATTGCTGTACGCTCGCTCGAAGACGACGCCTTCCGCGGCCAGCCGCTCCAGCGTCGGGGTCGTGCGACGGTTGTAGCCGTAAACGCTCATGTAGTCCGCCGCACCGCCGTCGAAGACGTAGAAGATGACGTTGGGAAGAGGCGACTGCCCGCCGCCCGTCACGGTCGGCGCTCCCCATAAAGCGACTCTCCCTTCGGCCTCGGATTCGCCCTCGAGGCCGAGCGTCACGGTCTGGCCCGCAAAGTCGGCCAGATCCACCGAGCGCTGGCCCCAGGCCTTCTTGTCCGCATAGTGCTCCTCGAACACCGTAGTCGGTTCACCACCCTCGGCACCATCAGGGATCACCGTGAGCCGGAAAGTCACGGGCACATCTTCGCGCAAGACACCCATCGCAAAGTCGAGCCGGCCGGCCTCCGGGATCTTCACCCGATACTCCACGCGCCCCGGCGTGTGCGTATACACAGCCTGCCGATAGATCCGGTTGCGGATTTCCGTGCGCGAGGCCGCGCCCGCGTCGGCATAGTTGGCCACCTTCGGGATCAGCGTGATGGAAAGGATGTCGATGCTGGCCAGATCGCTGGCCGCGAACCACAGGCCGATCTGCCGAATCGGTTCCTCCGGTGGCGGATTCCCCCCAAAGAAATCCAGCCGCGCCCGGTAGGTCTGCACCGTACCGTCGCTTACAACAGGGACCCCCTCGCCCCAATACTCAAATGGATCGGGGAAGTCTGTATCCGTCCCGGTCCCTTCGCGTCGATTGAAGAGGATGCGGAAGTTCCTGACATCATCGGAGGTGCGAGCACGCACCACGAGGTGCGCCAGATCCTCGTAGTTCCAATCGGGCACCTCGAGAACGAGGCCGCCCTGGGGGTTGCCGTTGTTCGGATTCCTCGTACCGTCCGTCAGCGTGACTCGCAGCGCGTCGTCGAGCTGCGTGACCTCGACCGGATCGATCGTCGGGTTCCAGGGGACTACCGGCTTCCAGTCTTCTTGGGGCTCGTCGAAGTGCCATTCCATGACGGTCGGAACGTCCGCCGGCACCTCGGAGCCCACGATGGTGGCAGCGTCCAAGTGCTGCTCCAGGTGGAGCGGCAGATCGGCTGTCAGGACCGTGGAGCCGGATGGCGAGCCTGAGCAGCTCACGAGGGTCAGGCTCAGCACGGTAGCCGGGAAGATTCGAGAGGCGGCGCGACCGAAGGTCATCGCGGGTCCTCCAGTTGGCGAGGCGCGAGCCATGGGTCGGGTGGCCCCGGCGGCTCGGCGCCCAGGTCTATCATGCGCGAAAGTTGCTCGATGCGCCAACGGGGGTGCTGGTGTGCTAGCCCGCGCGATGACGATATGAGAAGGAGGCCCGGATGATCCACGAATTCGCCGTCAAGCCAGCCTGAATCTCTTCTAGCCCTTCCCCGTCACCGGATGTACCCGAGCGAGCGTAGCGTTCGCAGCTGCTCCGGGGTCAGCGCGACCTCACCTGATGGCGTGAAGTACTGCGCCAGGGCCATGTGGGCCTCGAACTGCTCCTCCAGGAAGGCGGTGTACTTCTGGACGAGGTCGGGCCGTTCCTCGTGCAGGCTCCACAGAGCCATCGGATCGTTCCACAGGTCGTAGAGCAACAGAGGGGAGGGACGGCGGCGCGGCTCCGGCGTCTCCGGGTCGGGGTTGATCTGAAGCGAAGCGCCCCAACGACCGTCCACCACTTCGATCAACCCCGACAGCTCCCCGGTCTCGCGATCGACCAAGAACTCGTCGAAGATCACCGGTCGCGGCTCCCATCCCTCTCGACCCAACATCAGAGGAGCCAGCGACTGCCCCTGTGCGATCTCGGCAGGGGGCAGCTCCAGCAGGTCGAGAAGGGTGGGGAGCACGTCGATCATCGATACGGGATGGGCTATCCGCTGCCCCCCCTCGATGTGGCCCGGCCATACGAATATGAGGGGCACCCTGGTGACAGTGGGCCGGAGGATCGGCCAGCTCCAAAAGGGAGGCAGCGAGTCGTTGAGCTCGAGGCCCACATCGCCACCTATCGCCGCCCGTATGCTGTGATCGCCCCCGATGATCAACAGCGTATTCTCCCACTCCCCTTCAGCCTTCAGCCGGTCGATGAGCTGCCCGAGCCGATAGTCGTTGTGGGCCATCGCTTCGTCGTACAGGCCCTTGGCCACAGAGTAGAACGCCGTCCGGCTGATCCCCGTAGAATCCCAGGCGGGAGAATAGGGATTATGCCCAACGATGCCAAACTCCCTCAGGCGCTCACGCGACTCCGTAAGGCTCTCCGCCTCTTCCGCAGTGACAAAGAGCCCGCCAAACGGTGGCGGAGCCGGAAAGTCCCCATGCGTGTCTGTGGTCTGGAAGTGCGCCCAGAATGGCTGGCTGGGATAGGCTTCCCGCCAGCTCCAGAATCCCTCATGGAGGTACTTCGAGGACTCCTTGTGATTATTCCCACCGAAGTACGAGAAGTCCTCCCAGTCCTCCCGAAACAGATCGACGCCGCGCTGGAGACCACTCAAGGTCCCGGCGTTGGGGTTCCCCGTGAACACAGCGGTCTGGTAGCCGGCCCGGTGCATGTGCTCGGCCATGGTCACGGCCTCGGCAGGCACAGGGTTGACGTCGGCTTCGCTCAAGCTCCCCATCACACTCGTGTGTAGGGAAGTCATGAACGAGGCCGTCGAGGGCAAGGTCCAGGAGGAATTGCTGTACGCTCGCTCGAACACGACGCCTTCCTGGGCCAGCCGCTCCAGGGTCGGGGTCGTGCGACGGTTGTAGCCGTAAACGCTCATGTAGTCCGCTGCACCGCCGTCGAAGACGTAGAAGATGACGTTGGGAAGAGGCGGTTGCCCGGCGCCCGTCACGGTAGGCGCTCCCCATAAAGCGACTCGCCCTTCGTCCTCAGATTCGGCCTCGAGGCCGAGCGTCACCGTCTGGCCGGCAAAGTCGGCCAGATCCACCGAACGTTGACCCCAGCCCTCCTTGACCGCGTATTGCTCCTCGAACAGCGTGGTCGGATCGTCACCCCCGGCACCATCAGGGATCACCGTGACGCGGAAAGTCACGGGCACATCTTCCCGCAAGACCCCCATGGCGAAGTCCAGCCGACCACCTTCCGGAATCTTCACCCGATACTCCACGCTACCCGGCGTGTGCGTATACAGAGCCTGCCGATAAATCCGGTTACGGATCTCCGTGCGCGAGGCCGCACCCGCGTCGGCATAGTTGGCCACCTTCGTGGTCAGTGTGATGGAAAGGATGTCGATGCTGGCCGGATCGCTGGCCGCGAACCACAGGGCGATCTGCCGAATCCGTCCCTCCGGTGGCGGATTCCCCCCGAAAAAATCCAGCCGTGCCCGGTAGGTCTGCACCGTACCGTCGCGTACAACAGGGACCGCATCGCCTCCATGCTCGAATGGATTGGAGTCGCTCGTATCCGTACCGGTCCCCTCTCGCCTGTTGAAGCCGATGAAGAAGGCGCTGACAGCATCGGAGGTGCGAGCACGCACCACGAGGTGCGCCAGATCCTCGTAGTTCCAATCGGGCACCTCGAGAACGAGGCCGCCCCGCGGGTTGCCGTTCGGATTCCTCGTACCGTCCGTCAGCGTGACTCGCAGCGCGTCGTCGAGCTGCGTGACCTCGACCGGATCGATCGTCGGGTTCCACGGGACTACCGGCTTCCAGTCTTCTTGGGGCTCGTCGAAGCGCCATTCCAAGACGGTCGGAACGTCTGCCGGCACCTCGGAGCCCACGATGGTGGCAACTTCGAGATGTTGCTCGAGGTGCAGCGGCATGTCGGCCGTCAGGACCGTGGAGCCGGAGGGGGAGCCAGAGCAGCTCACGAGGGTCAGGCCCAGCACGGTAGCCGGGAAGATACGAGAGGGGTTCCGTCGGTTCATTTCTGAGCCCTCCTGGCAAGAGCCTAGAGGTCACGTCGTCGGGCGGGCGTCCTACGGGGCGTCTACTGCGGCGGCGGGACCGAGAGGCCCCATTTGTTCAAGCTCCGATCATAGATGGCACGCACCTTTCACGCCATACCGCCCTCGCCTAGCTCACGCTCGATGGCGTAGCGGCCTTCTAGGGCTGCGTTCAG
>JADFSR010000047.1 GCA_022560615.1 Gemmatimonadota bacterium | reverse complement strand
TGTCGTAGGTAGACGAGACGATCCCCGTCTTCGTGCGGGAGGGGGCGGAGCAGCACACCGTTCACGGCGCTGAAAATGGCTGTGTTCGCGCCGATCCCCAGCCCCATGGTCGCAATGAAAACCAGTGAGAAGCCCGGGCTCTTGATCAGGCTCCGAAGCGCGTGCCGAAGGTCCCGTGTCATCGTTTGCACCGACATCCCCATACCCCCTGTCCCCGGTTGATTTCCGTACCGAAAAGCACCTGTCACGCCGGCCCGGCGACCTGCCCCACCGAGCAGGGCTCGCGCCAGCGTCGCCCCGTTCTCGAGTCGCAGCTTCAGTCCTGTGAGGAGCGCGTCCGTTGAGGCGTCCCACCAGAAGCGCACCGTGCCGCCCATCCTTCCCGCGTAGCGCGACTCCGCCCTTTGTAGGAGCACGTGTCGTGAGAGATCTGGGCCGAATTCCTCGAGGAACGACTGCGGATAGGGCACCAGCAGCAGCCGATACGGGAACGGTAGCTGAAGACTCGGCTCGACTGGAGGCACGATCATCCGGGCCGTGAGACGACCGCGTGCGCCGCCTGGAGGTCCGCCTCGAGGCGAGCGATCTCTCGCTTGAGCACGTCGGAGCCGACTTCCGTGATCTCGTAGAAGCGCCAGCGCGAGCTCGGTTCAACGGTTCCGGCATCCTCGGGGGCCTCGGTTTCCTCGATGAGCCCGTCCCGAACCATCCGGCGGATGCCGGTATACAGAGTCCCGGCACCGAGCTGCACTGCGCCATCGGTCCGTTCCTCCACAACGCGCTTGATCCGGTATCCGTGGGCGGGGCCCTGAGCGACGCTCAACAAAATGTGAAACGTCACCGGCGTCAGGGGGCGGGCACTCTGGTCTTCGGATCGGTTCATGCGGCATCACGCTCCTCGGTGAGTCGCCACCGGCATCAACGATGGGCGATTATCGATGATCGATAATCGCATCCTCGGCAGCGTTTGTCAACGGAGCAACAGCCCGGGTTGTGGGTGGCGAAAACCTCGTCTGCCGCGAGATTACTTGCCTTTTCACGATTCAGTGAGGGCAGGTGTGGATGTGGGATTGGGTACGTATCGCGGCGTGGAGCACGATTTCCGCGCTGAAGAGTCAACGCGATCTCGCGCTTGAGAACGTCGCGTTGCGCCACCAGCTGATGGTGCTGCAGCGGCGGCCCGCGAGGTTACGGCTCAAGGACCGAGACCGGCGCTTCTGGATCCGCCTGCGCCGCCTCTGGCCTGGTTGGCACCGAGCCCTCGTCCTGGTTCAGCCGGCCACCGTCGTGAAGTGGCACCGCAAGGGGTTCAGAGCCTATTGGCGCTGGAAGAGTCAGCCCACAGGTGGCCGGCCGAGGATCGATGGCGAAGTGCGAGAGTTGATCCGCGACATGTGGCGCTCGAATCCTACCTGGGGCAAGCCGCGCATCCAGGCCGAGCTGCGCAAGATCGGTATCGAAGTCAGCGACTCCACGGTCTTGCGGTACCGGCCAGCTCGTGGCAGTCCGCCCTCTCAGAGCTGGCGTGCGTTCTTGGATAACCACGTCAGGGACATCGTTGCGATCGACTTCTTCGTGGTTCCGACGGCGACGTTTCGCGTCCTCTACGTGTTCCTCGTCATGTCCCACGACCGGCGTCGCATCCTGCACTTCAACGTTACGACCTCGCCTTCGGCCCGGTGGACCGCCCAGCAGGTGCGTGAAGCCTTTCCTTACGATACCGCGCCTCGTTATTTGCTTCGTGACCGTGACGGCATCTTCGGAGCCGATTTCGTCCGGTGCGTCAAGTCGATGGGCATCGAGGAAGTCGTCACAGCCCCCGCCTCGCCGTGGCAGAATCCTTATTGTGAGCGCCTGATCGGATCGATCCGGCGAGAGTGCCTCGACCACGTCATCATTCTCAACGAACGGCACCTCCTACGGGTTCTTCGCAGCTACGCGTCCTACTACCATTCGTCGCGAACGCACCGGTCATTGGACAACGACTGCCCTGATCCGCGCCCTGTGGAGCCGCCCGAGATGGGCGATGTGGTAGCCATCGCCCAGGTTGGCGGGCTTCATCACCGCTACACCCGCAGGCTCGCTGCCTGATCCCTCGCCTTCCCGAGGCTGATTGATCCAACCGCCGCGAGCACGTAGCGGGGCTAGCATCCTTACGTGCTCCAATCCCAGTCGTCATGTGCAAAAATCTGAAAAGGCCAAGCAAGATGTCTGCCCCGCACTCGCACCGGCTATGGACAGCCCTTCGACCCCTCGGCGTGCCGCTCTTGGGTCACCCATCGTCTCTCACGCAGTCCCTCGCACCACTCGGATGAGGTTTTCGCCACCCACACCCGGACGAGGTCCGCCGCCACGCGGCCTCCATGAGATCTCGATGAAAAATCCGTGAGAATGTCGGGCTATCCCCGCCGAGCGCGGCGGAGTACTCTGATCGGGCGCACGCGCGCGCCCGTCCCCTCGGCAGGAGGAGTCCGGCATGACCATCTCACGACGCCACGCCATAGCTGTATCCGGGTCCGCACTGGCGGGCCTGTCGATCGGCGGCTTTCATCCAAGGGAGTTGGCGGCTCAGGTCGCCCGACAGGAGCAGGAGTTCCCGGACCGACTCATCGACGTCGAGCCGCGCGCCACCTTCCCGGTGGACCTACCCCTGAACCCCGACGGCTCGGCCCCCGAGCACCCCGAGTCGGCCGCCGGCCCGATCCGGGGCCGCCTCATGTGGAGGACGTCGGACCGCAGGGCCCCGGAGATCGAGTACGACTACACGAAGATGGCGATCCGGGTCGACACGCGCGGGCTTGGCACCAAGCGCGGGACGATGCGGTTCAGCGACATCGAACCCCTGTCGAGGGTTTCGCACACCTTCCTCATGCAGTGCGGCGCACCGGAGCCCACCGGCATCGTAAAGTGGACCGGGGTTCGGTTCACCGACTTCGCGGACATGCTCGGCCTCGTTCCGGGCGCCCACTACTGCCGCTTCACCGCGTCGGACGGCCACTACGTGGACGAGTCCGTGGTGGAGCTGCGGCATCCGCAGGTCATGCTCGTCTGGATGATGAACGACGAGCCGCTCGATCCCCAACATGGAGCGCCCCTGCGTCTTGTCATGCCGTTCCGGTATGGGAATCGGAGCATCAAGGCGATCACCGAGATCATCTTCGGGACGCCGGGGCTGCCGCGGCCGAGGACGGGGTAGGAGGCGACAAGTCGGTCGATGCCCCGAACCGTTCATAAATGCCGAGGGAGCACTCGTTGCGGCTGAGGTAGAGGCGGATTCGGTGTTCCGCGTCCTCCGCAGTGAGACGCTCTTCACGGTCGGACAAGAATACCTCCTAGGCGAGGGAACGGACTTCCACGACATCGGGCCTGACGACGAGCGGTTCCTGATGGTGCGAGCCGCCGCGATGAGCCCTGACTCCGGTGGCGAGGTCAGGATCATCTTGGTCGAGAACTGGTTCACCGAGCTTCGCGAGCGGATGGGCGGTAATTGAAGGCTCAGATCCCTTGGCTTCGCGTCTTCGTGGAAGGCGTGGTGATCGTCGGACTCGAGGCCGAGTGCGTCGATCTGCAGGCCCGCCTTCGGAGCTTGACCGCGACGGCCTTTGGTACCCCAACCGGTACCCCAAACTCCCCGGATCTGGTGAAATCTCGGGAGCGCTCGACGGAACAACCGACGGAACAACCGACCACCTAATGCCCAAACTCACAACAACTTAGGCGACCTCAAGAGTACTCAGCGTATACCATGCGAACGAACTCTTAATCAGTAGGTTCGGGGTTCGAGTCCCTGGCGGGGCATTAAAATGGCAAGGCTTTTCGGCCTTGGTCCGCTTTCGCATTCTGGGCCGAGTCTTCCATAAGCCTTCCCTCGTCATGTTCCAAAACCCAGTCGATCGTTACTCGGTGAGTCTGCGGGGGGTTAGGTCGCCTCCGCCCCGTCGTTGTCTGTAAACCGGCGGCTTGACGCCGTGGGCCGGGGCAGCGGACTCTGAGTCGATGCTTCGTTCACCACTCTGTGCAGAGGCCACCGCCGTGAAGATCGCCAGCCGCTTCGTCCCAGCTGTCCGGCTGTTCCTCGTCGCTCTCCCGCTCGTCGCGATTCCAGCGTGCACGGCTCCGTACCCGGCGCCGCCCGAGACACGCGTCGATCCCGTGGCAGACGTCATCCATGGGGTGGAGTTCGTCGACGACTACCGCTGGCTCGAAGACCAGGACGCGGCGGAAACGCGGGCCTGGATCGCGGCTCAAAACGCTTACGCGGAGCTGGTCGTCGGCGAGAGCCCGATCAGGGATCGCTTCCGGACACTGCTGCGCGAGAGCATGGACCGGGAGAACGTGGGCGGTACCCGTAGGGTCGGCGACTACGAGTACTTCACGATGCGGCGCGTGGGCGAGGAGGCGCCTATCGTGTATCGGCGCCCGGCTCCTGAGGAAGACGATGCCGAGGAGCCGACCGTGGATGGGGACTACGAGGTCTTCATCGACCCGGCGGAGATCGATCCCACGTATCGGACACTGGTATCGATGATGGGTTCGTCACCCGACGAGTCCTTGATGATGTACTCGATCCGACAGGGCGGCGCGGACGAGATCGAAGTACGCATCACGGATCTCGAGACCGGTGAGGACCTTCCCGACCGCCTTCCGAACGCGCTGTACAGCGGGGTCGAGTTCGACGACGACGGATCCGGCTTTTACTACACCTACCGCTCCCGTGTGGAGGGGCCGCGCATCCGACACCACAGACTCGGTGACGACCCCGCGAACGATGAGCTGATCTGGGGCGAGGGGTACGGGCCGACGACCTTCATCGACATGGACATCGTTGCGGACGGTGTCTACCGGATCTTCAGTGCCCAGCACGGTTGGGCCCGGAACGACTACTTCATCCAGGCCGGCGACGGACCGATCCGTCCCATCGTCGAGGGTGTGCCCGCGCACTTTCAGGTGCGGTATCGAGAGGGCCTCCTCTATATCCGTACCGACTGGGATGCCTCCAACTACCGGCTCATGGTTGCCGATCCGGACAACCCGGCGACCGACGCGTGGAGCGAGTTGATCCCCGAGGGCGACGACGTGCTCGAGTCGTACACGTTCATCGACGAGCGCATCTACGTCACGTACCTGCACGACGTCGAGAATCGGATCTCGTTTTTCGAGATGGACGGGACGCCTGCCGGCCAGGTGGAAGTTCCGGCGCAGTCTTCAGCGAGCATCAGCGGAACCGGTGAGGGCAAGGCGACGCTGCGCGTGAGCGGATACCTCACGCCGAGCACCGAGTACGAGATCGACCTGACGACCGGAGAACGCGAGCTGACCGAGCCGCCCGAGGACGCTCCGGAAGGCTTCGAGGTCACCAAGATCTGGTTCACGTCGAGCGGGGGCGCCCGCGCCCCGATGCACGTCATGCACAAGGCGAGTATCGAGCTCGACGGTAGCCACCCGACCATCCTCAACGGTTATGGCGGCTTCACCTCGAACATCAAGCCGAGTTTTTCGACCACGAGGCAAGCGTGGCTCGATATGGGCGGCGTCTATGCTGTCGCTACCTTGCGCGGTGGCAGCGAGTTTGGTGAGGCGTGGCACCGTGACGGCATGCTGGAGAACAAGCAGCATGCCTTCGACGACTTCATCGCCGCGGCCGAGGCGCTGATCTCTGAGGGCTTCACGAATCCGAGTCGGTTGGCGATCAGTGGTAGCAGCAACGGCGGGCTTCTCGTGGCCAGCGCGATGACGCAGCGTCCAGACCTCTTCCGGGCCGTGCTGTGCACGTATCCGGACCTCGACATGGTCCGCTTTTTCGAGTTCACCGAAACCAACAACATGCCTGCGCTGCTCGAGTACGGGGACGCGCGCATTCCCGAACAGTTCGAGGCGATACGACAATACTCTCCGTACCAGGCGGTTCAGGATGGCGTCGAGTATCCCGCCGTGATGCTCGCCACCGGCGATCTCGATACGCGCGTACCCCCGCTCCAGGCACGACGGATGACCGCGCGGCTGCAGGCTGCGTCTGCATCCGGTCTGCCGGTGATTCTTTGGTACGACGCTCGCGGTGGGCATGCGGCGGGGCGCGGACGGCCGATGAGCCTGCGCATCGAAGACACGGCTCGGGAAATGACCTTCCTCGCCCAACAGCTCGGGTTGACGCTCCCAGCTGAGGGGTCATGAATCAGGGAGCCCACGAGCTACTTGAGCTTCGGGATCTGTGGTGATGTCCCCCTCAGTGCCGTCTCGAATGGCCGCACTGCTGATGGCGGCGGTGCTGACGTCGTGGGGCTGCGCTGATGAGGGGGTCGTCCCTTTCCCTCCACCGCTCGACCCGCAGCGAGTCCAGGACCAGGACGACATGACGTGGGACGACTACCGGCCCATCCCGGGGCGCAACTGGGCCGATCGCTCACTCGAACCCGAGCGTGGCTTTCGCATCGCCCTCATCGCCATGGACTTCGAGGACCAACCCTTTGTGATGACGCTGCCCAAGGGCTCGGATCCATTCGGTAATCCTCAGATCGATCCGATCTCGAGGGATGAAGTGCCGCAGTTCTACGCCGACTTCTTCCTCGAGCCGAGCGAACTGAATCACGGCCAGACCATCAACGGATATTGGATGGAGCAGTCGCGTGGGAAGTTCGGGATCACCGAAATCGAAGCGTTCGGACCGTACCGCATGCCCAAGCCACTGTGGGCCTACGGCCTGAACGAGTATGGCCAGGAAAACTCGACGCCGGACGGGAGCGTGGCGAGCGACCAGATGGAGCCGCACGTCGACTCCATCTGGCAGGCAGAGCACGGACCGATCGCGGACGAGTACGACGCCATCCTACGGATTTACGCTGGTTACGACGAGACCACGGTGTGGCAGGAATTCGGAGAGATGAAGTTCGACGCTCCGGAGGACATCCCGCCCGAGTGGGGCAATCCCAACCCGGATCTGCCGCGCTGGATCGCCACGCGTTACGTGCCGTGGACGAGCTGGCGAGCGGGTGCGCAGCAATGGGGGCGCTCGTCCATGCGCCAGGGGGAGAGCTCGGGCACCATTACGCACGAGCTCGGTCACTTCGCGTTCAACATTCCAGACCTCAACAACAATCCGTACCGCGAGCCCTACCGTCGTGTCGCCGTCGGTCCTTGGGACATGATGGACCGGGGATCGTTCAACGGACCCGGTGGGCCGCACATGCGCTGGGTCGTCCCCCCCATCCGGGGTGCGGCGATGCCGGCGGGCCTGATGCTACGGAACCGGATGGCGAACGAGTTCATCACCGAAGACCAGGTTCTTACGCTCAGCCGTGATGGTCTGGCCGCGACGGGCCTCGCGGTCGCGAGGGTCACCGCCCGGGCCGTCCATCCGCTGCCCGGAACGCACGCCGGGATCGTCGTGCGCCTGGACGGCGAGGAACCTCGCGACCGGACGCCGGAGGACGATCCCGCGACGAATCCTCTCTCCGCGGGAACGCCCAACTACGACTTCTACTCGCTGGAGGTCGTACAGCGCGTGGGGTACGACGCGTTCACACCGGACGACGGAGTGCTCATCGCCAAGAACAAGGACAGCTTTCGAGGCCGAAACGGAGGCCCGAACGAGTTCAACAGTTTCATCTGGGTCATCGACGCACACCCGGAGGACATGAACGCCGTCGACTTCGTGAAGCCCAACGGGGAGGAGGTCCTGCGCACGGTCGCAGACTACCGACAACTCAACGATGCTCTCTTCCATGCCGGGACGGACTCGGGCAGCGAGTTCGAGTGGATCGATGAGCCGAACCGACTGCACTTCTACGTGATCGGTCTCCAGCAGGACGCCCAGCGCATTCGGACTTATACGCTCGGCGTGCGATCGCTGGACGGCTCGGGGCTGCGGGAGCGGAGCGCCGATCTCATCGGCCCGACCGAACTAGAGGTAGGCGCGGGCGTGACCCCGGTAATGTTCAGCTTGCGCAACGACGCGGTCTCGCAGGGAGACACCGCGTTCGACTGGGACGTGTACCGTCTCACCGCCTCGATCGAAGGTGAGGGCTGGGCGGTACAGCTCCCCAACGAACTCGTGGCTGTGCCGTCAGGCGAGGCCGGAGAGATCACCGTGAGCATTCGCAAAGGGTCGGGAGATGGAGTGTTGACGATCACGGCGACCTCGGAGAGCGACCCCGGCGTGGCGCTGGCGGTGAGCACCACCATCCGCTGAGCGCCACCATCCGGTTGGCTCATCTGCCCCCGCCGAAGGCGTAAGAGAAGCTGACGAGCGGGAAGCAGCACAAGAAATCCCCGTCGCCGCCAGCACCAGCCAGGGCCAAGTCCGTCGAGAACCGCTCACCAATGATGCGGAGTCCCGCCGAGACCAGAAGGCCCGTCTCTCCCGGCAGGAAGTAGTTCTCGGTGATCAGCTTGATGCGCCGGCTGGCGCGGGTCTCGCCCCCGATCATCGCGACAGGCTGGTTGGAGAAGTCGTCGCCTTCGAACCCGAATCCGAGCCCCACCGTTAGTGAGTTGTCCGGCGTACCGAAGGTCCCGACGCCGTAGTTGATGCCCACACGTTCGTCGTTGGCGAAGAAGATCAAGGTGCCTACCGAGACCTGGACCGTCGGAGTCCTGACCAACTGTACCTTGGGCGCGACATAGAACAACTGGAACTCGCTGATGAACAACGACGCGCCAGCGGCGAGCGTCACGCGATCCGAGACGCCTACGGCGACCCACGGGAGGACGATGAGGGTCGTGCCAACATACGCATCTCCCTTGTCGAGCGTGCGTCCTGTCGCGGTGAAAAAGAGTCGCGACGTGTTCGAATCTTTCCTCCAGAACTCGCCCTCCACGACCCTACCCTCCGCGACCCGCGCTTCCCGGATCTGAGAACGCGCCACTTCCAGACGAGCACCACCGGACGTGACCAGCACGATCGTGTCACCCTCCACCTCGGTCACACGCGCGAAGAGCACGGAGCCGTCGGTCAATCGGATCTCGTAGAGTGTCTCCCCAACGGCGAGCGCCTCGACTTCCACCTGGGCGAGGGCAGGGGTCACTGAGGCCGCAATCGCGAGGAGAGCCATCATGAGCACGGATCCCCACCACAGTCCGCCGCGCTTCACCGCTGTTGTACCTGACCGCGCGTTCATCGCCGCCTCCCTGGCTCGAGATCAGTAGGGGCATACCCCCCCATGCTTCGACCAGAAGATCCTACCCGGTTCGCCGGCCGGTGCGCATACGAATCGTGACGTAGGACACACCGCAGATGACGTACACCGCGCGGAGTGGCGTCTCAGCGCCCCAAAATGTCCGCCAGCGCTGCCATCAAGTAGCGGATGTTCTTCTCGCTGCAGCTGTAACCCATCAGGCCGATTCGCCACGCCCTGCCTTTGAGCGGTCCGAATCCCCCCACGATCTCGATCCCATACTCGTTCAGCAGCCGTCCCCGAACGGTCGCGTCGTCGACGCCGTCCGGGATCATCACGCAGGTGAGCATCGGGAGTCGGTGATCCGGACTCCCGAATAGCTCCAGTCCCATGGCCTCCAGTTCGGATTTGAGCAGGTCGCCGCATGCCTGGTGGCGCGCGAAGCGCTCCTGCAAGCCTTCCTCCTGGACGAGCCGCAGTGCTTCGCGAAGTGCGTACACAGCGGGCCCCGGCGCCGTGTGATGGTACGCTCGATCGGCGAACCAGTACTTCTGGATCAGCATGAGATCGAGGTACCAAGTGTCGACCGGGGTGCTCCTGGAAGCCACTACGTCCATCGCTCGCTCGTTGAGCGTGATGCAGGAGATGCCCGCAGGCCCACCGATGCACTTCTGTCCGCCGCTGTAGCAGATATCGATGAGGAATTCGTCGACCCGGACGTCGGACCCGCCCAGGGAGCAGACCGTGTCCACCAAGAAGAGCTTGTCGCGCTCACGCACCAAGCGGCCGATCTCCTCGAGCGGCTGCTCTACGCCCGAAGACGTCTCCCCGTGCACGATGCCGACCATCTTCGCCTTCGGGTGTGCATCGAGCGCGGCGGCGATCTGATCGGTCGTGACGAACTCTCCGAAGTCCACCTCCACGCGTACTGCGGTGCCACCGTGACGCTCCACGATCTCGGCCATGCGTTGGCCGAAGAAGCCGTGAATGCCGACGATGATCTCGTCGCCCGGCTCGGTGACGTTGCAAACGGCTGCCTCCATGGCCGCCATCCCCGTGCCGGCCAGCGAGATCGCCATCTCGTTCTCGGTCTGAAAGAGATGCCTGAGCAACGCCATCGTGTCGTCCATGATGACCAGGAACTCGGGATCGAGGTACCCGAGGATCGGGCAGGTCATGGCTTGCAAGACACGGGGGTGCACGTTGCTCGGGCCGGGCCCGAGTAGGACGCGGGGATCGTGGCGGAGCTGTCCGAAGGACGAGTCGGTCGAGTTCATGGGCTCACGGTCGGCGATGGCGGGACGGGTGCCGGAACGCCCGGCAGCGCCAAACCATGCTCCCCTGGCGCAGAGTGGGCAAGGCGCGCGCGTAGATCGCGCAGCCAAGCTGTCGCCGGGTCCGGGGCATGCCCTAGATTGCGCCCCTCGTGAGGGCACTCCGGCTCCGGCGCTAGCTGGCCGGAGGCCCGTGAGAATGCACTGCGCGGTCATACCATTGGCGGAGAAAAGCATCACAATGAGCAAGGCTCTCGAGGGCGTTCGAATCCTCGACATGACCCATGTCCAGTCGGGACCGACGTGCACGCAGATTCTGGCGTGGTTCGGTGCCGACGTCATCAAGATCGAGCGCCCCGGCATCGGTGACATCACGCGCGGCCAGCTGCGCGACATACCCGACGTGGACAGCCTCTATTTCACGATGCTCAACGCGAACAAGCGCAGCGTCACCCTGAACCCCAAGACCGAGGCCGGAAACGCGATCTTCACGAGGCTCATCGAGGAGTGCGACGTCATGGTCGAGAACTTCGCGCCGGGCGCAATCGACCGGATGGGGTTTCCATGGGAGAAGATCCAGGAGATAAACCCCCGCATCATCTACGCCTCGGTCAACGGTTTCGGCCCGGGTCCGTACGAGGATTGTAAGGTCTACGAGAACGTGGCCCAGTGCATGGGGGGTGCGGCCTCGACGACCGGCCAAGTCGGCGGTGTCCCCACCGTGACCGGCGCCCAGATCGGTGACTCCGGAACCGGAATACACCTCGTCGCTGGGATCCTCGCGGCGCTGTTCCACCGGACCCACAGCGGCCGGGGCCAGCGCGTGACCTGCGCCATGCAGGACTCTGTCATCAACCTGTGTCGGGTGAAAATGCGCGATCAGCAGCGACTCGCGCACGGCCCGCTCAGCGAGTATCCGCAATACCCGCACGGAGAGTTCGGCGACGCCGTGCCGCGCGCCGGCAACGCCTCGGGTGGTGGTCAGCCCGGTTGGATCGTGAAGTGCAAAGGGTGGGAGACCGACCCGGACGCGTACATCTACGTCATCACGCAGGCGAAGGCGTTCTCGGCCCTGGCCGAAGCGATCGGTCGCCCGGAGTGGAACGAGGACCCGGAGTGGAGCACCGCCGAGGCACGCCTGTACAAGCTCGACGAGATGTTCTCCGAGATCGAGAAATGGACCATGACCAAGGACAAGATGGAGGTCATGAGCATCCTCAATCCGCTCAACGTCCCGTGCGGGCCGATCCTGTCCATGAAGGAGATCGCCCAGGAGCCGTCCCTGCGGGAAACCGGCACGGTCGTCGAGGTGGACCATCCCGAACGCGGCAAGTACCTGACGATCGGGAATCCGATCAAGCTGTCGGACTCGGCGGCGGACGTCAGACGGTCGCCGCTCCTCGGTGAGCACACCGACGAGGTCCTCAAGGATGTGCTCGGCATGAGTGACGATGATATCACGACGGCGCGCGAGCAGGGCGCAATCTGAGCAGCAAGTTTCGATACAACCCGGGGAGAACGCGGTGAAGCCCAAGTACGACGTGCTCATCTTGGGGGCCTCCTATGGCTCCCTGATCGGCACCAAGCTGCTACTCGCGGGGCATTCGGTGACGCTGGTCTGCACCGAGTCGACCGCGGAGCTGATCAACCGCGAAGGGACGGTCGTGCGGTTCCCAATCCGGGGTCGCGAGGGGCTGCTCGAGATCGCCTCTGGCGGGCTCGAGGGCTCGCTCGCCGCCAGCACCCCCGAAGGGGTCGACCCGGCCGACTTCGACCTGGTCGTGCTGGGAATGCAGGAGTCGCAGTACGGCGGCCCGGGGGTTCGCGAGTTGATGGCACGGATCGCGGCATCGCGGACCCCGTGCCTGGCGATCATGAACATGCCACCGCTGCCGTATCTGGAGCGCATTCCAGGACTGTCGATCGAGCCGCTAAAGCGCTGCTTCGTAGATCCGGAAGTGTGGGAGGGCTTCGAGCCAGGGCTGGTCACGATGGCGAGCCCGGATCCACAGGCGTATCGCCAGCCGGGAGAGCCGAAGAATATTCTCCAGGTCGGCCTGCCGACCAACTTCAAGGCGGCCCGCTTCGAAGCGGAAGAGCACACCGCGATGCTCCGCAATCTGGAAGCCGACATCGTGGATGCCCGCTTCGATCCCGGTGACGGGGCCCTCGAGATTCCGGTGAAGCTTCGCGTGCACGACTCACTCTTCGTGCCGTTGGCCAAGTGGCCGATGCTGCTCGCCGGGAATTATCGCTGCATCAAGCGCGACGAGATGATCCCGATCAGGGATGCCGTGCACGGGGATCTGGACGCGTCGCGCGAGGCATACGGATGGGCTTGGGAGCTGTGCACCCGGCTGGGTGCCGCTGACGCTGATCTGGTCCCCTTCGAGAAGTACGCCAGAGCCGCCGAGGGTCTCGGCAAGCCGTCCTCCGCGGCGCGCTCTCTCTTTGGCGGTGCTGAGTACATCGAGCGTGTCGACTGCCTTATGCGGGAGATCGGGCGGCAGCTCGGTCTCGAGTCCCAGACGATGGACGAGATCGTCACGCTCGTAGACGACCGGCTCGAAAAAAACCGCAGCCAACGCCTGACCGGGCCCTCAGGATCGATAAGCCGATAGCCTGGTCCTAGTCGCCCGCGCGCTCCTCCTCAGCTTCCCGATCCGCGCGGGGCTCGGCCCGGTCGCGAATCGCCACTATCATCTCGTTAAAGGCCACCTCGAGATTTTTCAAGTGCCTATCGCGGTGCCGGAACTTGATGCGGTGTTCCAAGTCGCCTTCCTTGACCGCCTCGAAGGCTCGTATCAGCAGTATCAACGGTCCCGCCACCCGGTTGGTCGTGAAAATCGCGAGCGCGATGGCCGCCAACGCGAGTACAGGCACTCGAGTAGCAAGGAAGAACCAGACGTCGCCGTACGACGATTCCGGCACGAGGCCGCCCGCCATCATACCGATGCTGATGATCGGCGCCGTCATCACCACCACCAAGACCCAGACAGCAGAGAACGGGAACACCGCTGATAGGTTGGACTTGAATCCACTTCCCCGGACTTCTTTCATCTTCATCTTCGTCGCCTGCCAGCTCGTTTGTGAGACGTCCCCTAGCCTAGTCGCCGGTTCGCTCCTCCTCAGCTTCCCGATCCACGCGAGACTCGGCCCGCTCGAGAAGCGCCACCATCATCTCGCCGAAGGCCTCCTCGAGATTTTTCATGTGCCTATCACTGCGTCGGAATGTTAGGCGGTGATCCAAGTCGCCTCCCTTAACCGCCACGAAGGCACGCCTGATCGAGATCAACGGTCCCGCCACCCGGCTGGTCGTGAAGATCGCGAGCGCGATGGCCGCCAACGCGAGCACAGGCATTCGCGTAGCAAGGAAGAACCAGACGTCGCTGTACGACGATTCCGGCACGAGGTCGCCCGCCATCATACCGATGACGATGATCGGCACCGTCAGCACGACGACGAAGACCCAGACAGCTGAGAACGGAAACACGGCGGACAGGGTGTGCTTGAACCCGCTTCCCCGGAATCTCGTCTTCATCTTCGTCTCATCCCTGAAGCATCTCCGAGACGGGAATCCAAATGCGCCAAAAGATCAGGATCAGGCTCATCCCGGTGAACACGAAGAAGCTAGCCCACCCGAACCATCTCGCGAAGGTCGACGGGTAGAACGCACGATCCTCCTTCGGGATGATCGTCAAGCAGTAGTAGAAGTTCAGGAAGAAGATCACCGGCGCGACGAAGAACGCGAGCGCCGAGGCCACGAGTACGAGGAACACGGGCCGCTCAAGGCCCCACACGATCGCGACCGAGGCGATCAGCGAGTAGATCATCGTAATCCGGTAGATGTTGTACTCGGAGTACCACGCGCTCCGGTGCTCCGGAGTCAAATCCTCGGGCGCGATGCCCTGCAAGCCCGCCGTACCTGCGAAGAGGTTCCGGCAGCAGGCACCCACGATCCGAGGCCAACCATCGAAATAGTTGAACGCTGTCGAGAATGTGGCCGCGAACGCGCCTACCATGAACACGATCATCCACTGCGGGCCCATGCTCAGCGTGAAGATCCCGGCGATCTCCCCCATGACCGCCCGCCCCTCAACGGGGTTCGGATACATCCACACTGCGGCCAGGAGCAGAAAGATGCACGCGAGGAAAAAGGACACGACGTAGCCCGCCCTGAAGTCCCAGATCCCGATCTTGAACCAGCGCCGACAATAGTCCCGAGCGCCTTCGGGAAGCCTCGATGTGTCCACGGTGAGGTGGTCGCGGTTCGGAGCGAACGGATCGAAGCGATGCGCGAGGCCCAGATCCTCCATGCGCTCGCGAATCTTGCTCATGCCCTTCTTCTTGGCCTTGCCCCATTCCGAAGCCTGCAGTGAGACGTCCATGCCGGTCGGCAGCAGGCCGAGGAACGCCGCGATGATGAGCCACGACCCGTCAGGGATCTCCACCATGAAGAAGTGCCCCATCTCGGAGATGGGGGCGGGCTCCCAGAAGTAGACCGCCAACGTGGAGAACACGAGAATGCCGGCCAGCACCTTGGCCGCTACTTCGACGGCCTTGTAGCGTCCGCGCAGGATGATCGCCACCGAGACGACGCCGAGGCCGAGGCCGTAGTGGGCGAGCGTCAGCGGGAAGCCCATCTCCACGCTGAAGACGTAGTAGAGTACGGCAGCGGCCGCGATGAGGCGCCCCGCTTGCCCGAGCGCGCACTGGATCAGCGTGGTGACCAACACGTACCAGAGCGGCCACTTCTTCCACGCGGTCCCGTAGGCCTCGATCAAGCTCTTTCCGGTCGCGTTGGTGAAGCGGAATGCCATCTCGAAGCCGTAGTACTTGAACACGTAAGCGACCGGGATGCACCACAGGAGCGCATAAGCGAAGCGGCCTCCCGCAGTCGGCGCCGTCACCAGGTGGCTCGTGCCGATGCCCGTCATCATCAGGATGATGCCCGGCCCGAAGTGGCTCATGAGGCCCTTGACGGTCAGATCCGGCATCTCCAGATCGGCGAAGGCATCGGCTTCGGAGGACTCCTGCGGCGATCCGGTCCGGTCGCGATCCATGAGGCGTTCCCTGGTGGTGGGGTTGCGCGCGCTCGGCGCGGGACGGGACCATGCTGCAGAGAGGCGGGCCTCGGCGCAAACGTGGCGTAGAGCGACGCAGGGCGTCTACTCCTGGGTGAGCCCGAGCTCCCGGATCATCTGCTCCCGCATGACGAATGCCGAGCGACAAAAGGCCGGCGGCGCACCGGCCCACGCGAGCATCGCGCCTACTCCTCCCCGGCGCCTGCCACCGCCACGATCAGCCTACCCAGCTTCGTGAGGTCCCGCAGGTCGAGCACCTCACCCGGCGAGTGGCTGTAACGCCCGGGCCAGGACAGGCCCTGGTTTGGCGCACCCCAGTAGGCGAAGCGACTCCCGTCCGTGCCGCCCTGCGTGAGTCCCATCTGGATGGCGATACCCGCGTCCGCGGCCGCTCGAAATACGCGCGCACGCTCCCGGTCCGGAGAAACGCCCGAGCTCTCGATCGCACGTAGGACCGGCCCGTTCCCGAGCGGGGCATACGCGAAGTGGGGGGACTCGAGCGGAGTGTCCGAGGACACGAAAGTGTCGATCGAGTAGATGCGCCGCGTCGACTTGGCATAACGACGCGCCATGGCCTCGGCACCGCGTAACCCGCCCTCCTCATGGACCGACCAGGCGAAGATGACCTTGGTCCGGAGCGCGTCCGGGTCGATGTCGTTGATGGCGAGAAGGAGCGCCGTGGTGCCCGCGCGGTCGTCGAGCGCCCGCGCCACGAAGCGGTGCTCCCCCAAGCGCAGGCCTTCCTTGTGGCTCGTCACGCCCGCGCCGGCTCGAACTCCAAGCGCGGCAAGCGCGTCCCGGTCGAGCCCGAACCACGCCTGCATCGCACCCGGGTTCTTCTCGCTGGCCCGCTCCCGCGTCAGGAATACGCCTTTGATCGGGGGAGGAGCCGTCGCGGTGAGGGACTGTCGCTTCCACCTCTGATCGGTGTCGTCTCCGTAGCCGGTGATCGTGCTGGGAGCCCCGACAGGGTCGATGTGCAGCAGAGCGGTCTGTCCCTCCCACGCCGACGAGACCGCACCGCCCTGGCGGTTGAGCGTGATGACCCCGTCCTGCGCGATCGTCTCGACCTCATACCCGACTTCGTCCATGTGGGCCATGAAGACAGTCGTGTCCCGGTCCGGGCCGACCTCGACCATGATGTTGCCGATGTCGTCGACGATCGCCCGCTCCCGAGCCCATTCGGGCATCGACTCGAGCACGAAGCGACGCACCGCCCACTCGTGACCGGGCACGCCGTGGCGCTCGACGAGCTCCTTCAGAAGGGTGGCGGCGCGCTCGACCGAGTGGTCCACGTGGTCCGTCATGAACGGCTCCCGGTCGGGTGCCGAGACCCAGGCGGGCTCGCTTCCGAGGAAGATTCCGGAAGCGGCAGCACCGAGCATCCGGCTCGCTTCGGCCCCCGTGATCACTTCCATGTGCGAGCCGGCCGCACGCACCGTCGGCACGATCCACCGAACCGCCTCCAAGCCGGCGGCCTCCAAAACTGCACCCATGCGTCCGAACGACGAAGCGGCACGCATGCTGACCGAACCCGAAAGCTCACCGGGCGCCACGACGGTCAATGCGTCGAACACCCCGCCGCGAGCGATGTACGACGACAGACCGAGCCAGCCTATCCCCTGCTGGGCGCTGAGCACGAAGTGCGTCTCACCGGGAGGCGCGCTCCCCGCGCGGACCGCTGCCGCAAGCGTCGCGACCGCTGCACAGCCCGAACGCCGGCCCGCGTCCGGTCCGGCCACAGCGCCCTCGATGACCCAAGGCGGCAAGTGTCGGCCGATCGGATCGAGTAAGGCGATGCCCAGCGCCGCGACTCCCTCCGCCGAGGTGGCGCCCACGTCCACCCAAAGGTCGTCCGCGGTCACGACTGCGGTCTCGTCGCGGTGTTGTTGCGCGAAATGACCATTGCTGCGAGCGACAACGCCACTCACGGGTCCGGACTGCGTGAGGATTCGTACCTGCTGCGCTTCGAACGCCTGATCCCACAGCGGGTGCTGTGAGCCGCGCCCAATGCGGTGGACACGCAGGTAACCGTCCTCCGTGATCTGGCTCACGGCGTAGCTCGGCCGGTCGAGTGCACACGCGACGATCCGCCTCGGGGTACCGGAGCCCACCGTCGTGACGACGTTGCCCCAGTGGTCCACAGACCAACCCGGCATGCCGTCGGCGATCGCCGTGGCCGTGCGAGTCTCGTAGCCGGTCGCGACGTCGAGTGCGACCCAGGACGCGATCGCATGCAGCCGGGGGGATTCCTGGGCATGGCTACTCGTCGGAAGCGCAGCGAATACGCAAACGATGAGGGCAACGCGCCAAAAGGGCAACTTCGTCGTCACGGTCCGCATGGCGGGATCATCCTTCGAAGGTTGGACATGGCTGCCGGTCTTACCACTACCGCGGGGGCCAGCTCCGGACCACGCGAGTATTCAGTATCGAGTCGAGTTGCGGGTACGTCCGTCGCAGGTACGCGCTGCCGACAGTGGAGATCGAGTCCTGAATGTCCTCGGGCTGACCGTACGCGCCGTACAGCCCGTCGACCACCTCCATGCCGGTATGGATGCGACCGATCGGCGGAAAGCCGACCACGCCACCGGAGTCGTAGGCGTCGAGCCGCGAATTGTCCGCGAGGTTGATGAAGAGCTGGAACGACCGCGTACGCGGGCCACCGCGCGCGAAAGCCACCGTGCCACGGGCGTTGCTGTCCATCACCGGCTCGTCGTCGATCCCCATCTCTTTCCAGATCGAGTCGAGCACGGGTTTTCCCGTAAGGCCCCATTGCGCGACGAAGCCGGGCACGACGCGATAGAAGCGGGCCCCCGCGTAGAAGTCGTTGGCCATCAGGTAGTAGACGCGATCGACCGCGAGCGGTGACCACTCGCGGTACATCATCATTTCGACGGAACCTTCGCTCGTCTCCATCGCGACCACGAACGAGTCCGGTGCACGTGCGTTCATCTCCTCGGGACTCGGAGCCCAGATGGTGCTGCCCGGCATGCAGGTGGCGAGCGTCAGCACGAGTGCCGAGAAAGAGGCGGCCGCGAACATCCGGGATCCTGACTTCACCCACATGTCTACCTTCTCCACAATGCCCCACGTCGTGTTCGAGTCTTCCGGAGAGGACACGTTGACGGGCGGTGGCGCCGGCCGCCAGGGGCCGCCACTATCCCCGGCCTACCCGTCCCGTCCAACCCCCGACAGTGAGGAATGGTCACGATGGATGGAGCAATCGTCGTGCGAGCGCACGGTGGACCCGAGGTCCTCGAGTGGACACGGTCCGATCCCGGCCAACCCGGCCCAGGTGAGGTGCTCATCCGCCACACGGCGGTGGGCCTCAACTATATCGACGTCTACCAACGGGAGGGGCTATACCCCCTCGAGCTCCCGTTCACGCCCGGGATGGAAGGCGCCGGCCGCGTCGAAGCGGTCGGCGAGGGCGTTGGCGACCTCTCGCCGGGCGACGCGGTCGCCTATACCGGAAACGGCCCGGCCGGCTCGTACCGTGAGGGCCGGGTGCTTCCACGCTCACGACTGGTTCCGCTTCCGGACGGGATCGACGAGGAGGCCGCGGCCGCAATCATGCTCAAGGGTTGCACGGTGGAATACCTCGTCCGACGGACTTTCCGGGTCCGTGAGGGTCATGTCGTCCTGCTGCACGCGGCGGCCGGCGGCGTAGGCCTCATCGCCAGTCAGTGGTTGAGCGCGCTGGGCGCGACCGTCATCGGCACGGTCGGCTCCGACGCGAAGGCTGAGCTCGCCCGCGCCAACGGGTGCCACCACACGATCCTCTACCGCGAGGAAGACGTCGCGGAACGCGTCCGGGAGATCACCGACGGCGCAGGCGTGCACGTCGTCTACGACTCGGTCGGTGCGGCGACGTTCGAAGGCTCGATCGCGTCCCTCAGGCCCAGGGGAATGATGGTCACCTACGGGAACGCCTCCGGACCAGTCGAGCCCGTGCGCCCGCTGCTGCTGGCGCAAGGCGGGTCCCTCTTCCTGACCCGGCCGAAGCTCGGCGACTACTACACGTCCGCCGAAGAATCTGCCGACGGCTGCGCCGCGCTGTTCGAAATGGTGACATCCGGCAAGGTACGCCCGCACATCGGGCAGACGTTCGCACTCGAGGACGTCGCGGACGCGCACCGCGCGCTGGAAGCGCGCGAGACGGTGGGCTCCACCGTGCTCACGGTCGGCTCATGAGGACGCTCACCTCGTTCGCGGTGGGCCTCGCCAAGGCGACCTCGGTGGCGACCTCGGTGGCGATCTCGGCGCCGGTCGCGGTGGCGGTCACGGTCTCCGCCGGGGCGGTACTCACGCCGCGCGCCACGGCAGCACAACAACCCAACGTTCATGTGCTCGAGGCCGGCCCGACAACCGTGGCGTGGGGCTACTACTGGTCGGAGGCTCCGCCGGTGCTCCGGATCGCATCAGGAGACATCGTCGAGATGTCGACCTTCCTGACATCGAGCCCTACCCGGCTGGAACGCGCCGGCATACCGCCCGATGAAGTCGAGCCCGCGTTGCGCGCCGTGTACGATCAGGTGACGGAGAGGGGCCCTGGCGGGCACATCCTCACCGGACCTGTCTATGTGGAAGGAGCCGAGCCGGGTGACGTGCTCGAGGTGCGCATCCTGAGCGTCGAGATGTCGCTCGCGTACGGGTACAACGGCTGCAGCGGCTACATCCGCGATCTGTGTGAGGGGGTGGGCATGAAGATCGTCTGGCTCGACCGCGACGAGAATACCGCGGAGTTCCTGCCGGGGGTCACCGTCCCACTCGCGCCGTTCTTCGGCAGCATGGGCGTGGCGCCTCCTCCGGACGCGGGCCGGTGGAGCAGCGTGCCTCCCTGGATTCACGCGGGCAACATCGACAACAAGGAGATGGTGGCGGGCACGACGCTGTTCATCCCGGTCCACGTGGCCGGAGCACTCTTCGAGGCCGGCGACGGACACGCGGCCCAGGGAGACGGAGAGGTCGATCAGACCGGCATCGAGACTTCGCTGCGCGGACGCTTCCAGCTCATCGTGCGCAAGGACATGTCGCTCGAATGGCCGCGGGGTGAGACTCCGACGCACCATATCGCCATGGGCACCCACGAAGACCTGGCGGAAGCGACCCGAATTGCGATCCGACAGGCCATCGCGCTACTGGGTGACGTGTACGACATCGCGCCCGGAGACGCTTATCAGTTGGTGAGCGTGGCATGCGACCTGCGCATCACGCAGTTGGTGGACAGGAAGGTGGGGGTCCACGTGATGATCCCGAAGTCGCTGTTTCAGGCGCGCTAGAGCTAAAACACGACCGGCGACATCACCAGGTTCTCGATGAAGAACTCCATCATCCGGTCCTGGTTCAGGCCCGAGTGCCCACGGTCCGGGCCCACCTGCACCTCGAAGCTCTTCCCGGCCTCCTGAAGCGCCGCGATGAGTTGCATGGTGTTCGTCGTGTGCACGTTGTTGTCCGCGGTTCCGTAGTAGAGCATCAGACGCCCCTTCAGATCCGCGGCGTAGGTCATCGCCGAGCCGGCGTCATACCCCGCCGTGTTGCCCTGCGGCGTCCACATGTACCGCTCGGTATAGATCGTGTCGTAGTGCCGCCAGTCGGTGATCGGCGAAGACGCGGACGCGGCCTGGAAGGCATCCGGGTGGCGGAGCAGTGCCAGCGCGGAGACATACCCTCCGTACGACGTTCCGAAGATGCCCACGCGGTTCCGGTCCACATACGGGCGGTCCCAGAGCGACCGCATCCCCGCCGCCTGATCGTCGACCTCGACAACTCCCAGCTTCATGTAGATCGCGTCGAGGAACTCCTTGCCGCGACCTCCTGCGCTCCGGGAGTCCATCGTGACCACGAGGAAGCCGTACTCGGTGAGCGGATGCGGCATGGTGAACGTCTCACGAGCCCCGTTCGAGCGCGGGCCCGCGTAGACGGAGACCAGCATCGGATAAACCTGGTTCGCGTCGAAGTTCGACGGCTTGTGCAGCATCCCGTGGAGCTCGGTCACCCCGTCTTCAGCCGTGAAGGTGAACATCTCGACACGGTTGAAGCCCAGCTCGTCGAAACGCGAGACATCGCTCGTCGCGATCTCGGCGACCTGACGCCCACGCATGTCGCGCAGCACCGAAGTCGGCGGCTCATCGTGCGTCTGCGCCACGTCGACGAAGTGCGCGCCGTCGGGCGAGAACGTGATCGCGTGGTGGAACGCCGGGTCCGTGAGCCGTTGGTCGCCGTTTCCGTCCAGCCCCACACGGTGCAACTGCATCTTCATGTGGTTGTCACCGCTGCGGGCCATGTAATACAGCACGCCCGCGTCTTCGTCCACGCGCACTACGGTGCCGACCTCGAAGTCGTGGTCCGTGAGCGTCGCGAGCGGCTCACCGGAAAAGCTGTGCAGATACAGGTTCCGGAAGCCGTTGCGCTCGGACGTCCAGATGAAGCGCTCGCCCTCCTCGAGGAACCGTATCGCGGGAGAGTTCATCGCCCAGCTCGCCGGCCACTCCTCCCGCACCACCAGACGGCAAGCGCCGGTGTCCGGGCTGCACGCCGTGAACTCGGTGATGTTCTGGCGCCGGTTCGCCCGGTTGAACGTGATCTCCGAGCCGTCCGGCGACCAAGCGACGCGGTACACGTAATGCCCCACCACATCGTCCGTGAACGGCTGACCGTCCCGCACGTCGATGCGTGTGGCCGAGTCCGCCGCCACATCGTAGACGAAGAGGTCGACAACCGGATTGTCGACGCCGGCCTTGGGGTACGCCTCGACGTCGAGCGAGCTCTGGAGCTTCGTCTGATCCATCTCTATGAAAAAGTCCGGCACCGGGCCCTCGTCGAAGCGGTAGTACGCGAGCTTGGAAGCGTCCGGTGACCACCACATCGCGGTGACCTGATCGAGCTCCTCACCGTACACCCAGCTCGCGGTGCCATACTTGATGCGATCCTCGGCGCTGCCATCGCTCGTGATCGCCCGCTCCTCCGTACCGTCCGCGCGGCTCACGAAGAGGTTCCGGTCGCGGTAGAACGCCTTGTACGTGCCGTCCGGAGACTCCGCTTCCACGAATTGACGCCCCCGGGCGCGGCCACCGCGCCCCCCGAAACCTCGAGTCGGCGGGTCCGAATCAACCGACGACGTGCCGGTCATGACGTCGAACCGATAGGCCTGGCCCGCGTGCGCGTACTGGAAACTCTTCCCGTCGTCCGCCCAGGTCGGCCGGATCGCCCCCGTAACGAAGGACCGAGCGATCTGAGGAGACATCTCCATGAAGCGCTCGTACCCGGGCATGCTCCGCAGACGGTCTTGGGCGTCGAGCGGAACCGTGACCAGCGTCAGGCATGCCAGCACAGCCAAGCCGACTCCGCCAGGCGAGCATCGCAGGCGGCGGGCAGTGTCGTGGAGCTTGGTCATCATATGGGTCACGATGGGATGGGCACGGGTCGTCGGGCAGGGCACCACTCTACTACGTCGGAGTCGTTCCAGCGATACTTGGCGAGGGGAGGCTTGACGCGGTGCTGAGGGACAAATGGCGACCGTACGATACAGCGATAGCATCCTGATTCAACGTCCGGTTGCGGACGTTTTCGCCTACATGGACGACGTCAGCCGCGAGCACGAGTGGCAGCCGAAGCTTCGAGGCGCGGAACAGGAGCCTCCGGGGGCCGCCGCGGTAGGCACGCGGCGCCACTATGTGAGCGAGTTCCTGGGGCGGTCGGTGAAGAACAGCTACGAGGTGAAGGCGTACGAGCCGAACCAGCGCGTGGTACTCGAGTCGATGCCCGGCTCGACGGTCTCCGCGGCCAACGAGATTCTTTGGACAAGCGAGGGCACCGGCACGCGCGTCACGATGTCGGTCGAGGGCAAGCCGACGGGCGTGCTGCGCTTCGTGCCGGGCGCCGTGCTCGAGGCCGCGTTTCGCGAACAGATGAAGGAATCCCTGTCGCTGCTGAAGCAGCGCTTGGAGAGCGGCTGCTAGGGCACGTGCGTCGCCGTCGTCGTCGCCAGAGCGTCCTCGAACTGTCGGCGGTACAGTCGCTGATACACGGCGTCGTGCTCGAGCAGGTTGGCGTGCGACCCGACGGCTGAGATGACCCCTTCGTCGAGCACGACGATGCGGTCCGCGCGAATCACCGTGGAAAGGCGATGCGCGATCACAAGCGTGGTACAGTGGCTCATGAGCCGGTCGAGCGCGTCCTGTACCAGCCGCTCCGACTCCGCGTCCAGGGAGCTGGAGGCCTCGTCGAGGATGAGGATGCGAGGCCGTCTGAGCATCACGCGCGCGATCGCGAGCCGCTGACGTTGTCCGGCGCTCAGCGTCACGCCTCGCTCCCCGATCAGCTGATCGTACGCGTCCGGAAGGTCTCGGATGAAGATGTCCGCGTGCGCGGCTGCGGCGACCTCGTCGAGATCCGCTTCCGTCGCGTCGAAGTCCCCGTACAGCAGGTTCTCCCGGACCGTGCCCGCGAAGAGCATCGGCTCCTGTGGAACAATGCCGATCACCGAGCGCAGATCTTCCAGGCGCACCGCGCGCACGTCGACCCCGTCGATGCTGACGCTGCCGTGCTCCACGTCGAAGAAGCGGGGTAGCAACGACGCGAGCGTACTCTTGCCGGCCCCAGAGCTACCCACGAGCGCGACTGTCTCCCCCTCCTCGATCTCGAGGTCGATCCCCCGCAGCACGTAGGGCAGATCGGGGCCGTACCGGAAGTGGACGTCCCGGTAGGCGATGGTCCCTCGCACCGGCGCAGCGAACGCGATCGGCTCGGGCGGATCGACGAGAATCGGTTCGTCGTCCAGGAGCTCGAAGATGTGGCGCGCGGCACCCGCCGCCTCGTTGAGGTTCCCGTAGAAGCCGGCGAGGGAAGTGATCGCGCCCGAGATCGTCACCGCGTAGAGCAGGAATGCCACGAGCGTGCCCGGGCTCAGCTCGCCCGCGAGAACCAGACGTCCGCCCTCCCACAGGACCACCACGATCGCGCCGAAGGCCGCGAACGTCACCGCGCCCGTGAGCGCCGCCCTAGCGACCGCCCGCTTGAGACCCTCGTCCCTGGTGCGGCCGATCTCCACGCCGAAGCGATCCCTCTCCCACGCCTCCCGGGTGAACGCCTGCACCGTGCGGATCTGGGTGAACGCCTGCTCGGCCCGGGCCACCGCCGAGGCGAGATGATCCTGGATGCCGGTGCTGAGATGGCGAACGCGGCGGCCGAAGAACCAGCCTACGCCCGCGGCTATGGGAATCGCCGTGAGCGTGACCAGGGTCAGCCTCGGGTTCGTGGCGGTCACGAGAGCGAGCGCGCCCACCAGGAAGATCCCCTGCCGCGCCAACTCCGGGATCCCGAACCGCAAGACGTTCTGGATCAACGCCGCGTCCGAAGCGATGCGCGAGCTGAGCTCCCCCACCCGGCGCAGCGAAAAGAAGCCCGGCGGCTGACGAAGCAGGTGCGCGAACAGGTCGTTGCGCAGATCCGCGATCACGCGCTCGGCCACGGAGGCGGTGAGATAGCTCTGCGCGAAGTTCAGCACCGCCTGGAGCGCGAACAGCGCCAGTAGCCCGATGGCGATGAGGTTGAGCAGCTCGCCGCTCCCCTCCAGGAACGCCGCGTCGAGCAGCTCGCGCACGATGAGCGGGAAAGCGAGAGCGATCGCCGTGCTGACCACGAGGATCACGCTCGCCGCGATGAGCGACGTGAGATACGGTCTCACCCTTGGGGTCAGCCGGCCGAGGAACCGGGCGATGCTGCGCGGGCTGAGGCGCTGCTTCTTCAAAGTGTGCCTCCCCGGGACATCGCGGCTCCGAGGACGGGGGCTCGCGGCGTGCCGTCCACACGGCGGGGCCACGCACCCAGGACACGGTCTACCTCTGCCCGCATCTCAGCGATGAACCGGGCCTTCCCGAAACCCCGGGCGGAGGCGGCCACGTCGTCGGAATCGAATTCGAGCTGCTCGAATCGACGAACCGCGGCCACGAGGTCCCCGACGCACGGGGTGGAGAAGAAGACACCGGTCCCCTCCGCCGGGCCGGAACCGTTCGTCGCGTTGGTGACCGAGTCCAGAACCCCCCCTTCGCCGAGCGCGACGACCGGGGCGCCGGACGCCAGTGCCTCGACGACCCCGATCCCGAAGTCCTCCACACCGGGGAGCACGAGCGCACGACACCGTGCGAGCAAGTCGACCACTTCTTCGTCAGCCACCGGACCACGCACCTGCACCGTGGGTCCTGCGAGCGCGCTGAGGCGGTCTTGGTCGATGCCACCTCCCACGACCACGAGCGGCTTGCCCATCTCGTTGAATGCTGCCACGGCGACGTCGAGGCGCTTGTACGGCACCAGAGCGCCGAGCGTCAGGTAGAAGCCGTCGCGAGGCCCAGGACGCGGTGCGAACCGTTCCGTGTTCACGGGCGGATGCACGACGACCGCGTCGCGGCCGTAGAAGCGACCCACGCGATCCTTGACGTGCGTAGAGTTCGCCACGAAGTGATCGACGTACGCGGCGCTGCGCGCGTCCCACCGCCGCAGTGGCTGAGCGACTGCCGCCATCGCCACACGCACCGGCAGCGCTGCGCGCCCCGCCGCGAAGTACGCGTCGTACTGGTCCCACAAGTACCGCATCGGGGTGTGGCAGTAGCAGATATGGGGCACACCGCTCGGAGCCCGCGCCCCCTTGGCCGCGCAATGGCTACTCGAGATGACGAGGTGGAAGCCGCTCAGGTCCATTCGTTCGATCGCCCACGGAAAGAGCGGCAAGAAGAACCGGTACCCCCGGTGGCTCCCCGGCATCCGGTCGATCGCCGACGTATGAATGGGCCGTGACTCGATGACCTCGGAGACCGATCCGCGCTCGTGCAGCAGCGTAAAGAGCTCCGCCTCGGGGAACAGCTCCAGAAGAGCCTCGAGCACCAGCTCGCCGCCCCGCATGCCGGTGAGCCAGTCGTGCACGATCGCGACCCTCACGGGTTCGTCCCCACGTTGGGCACCCGCGCCTCGGCAACCGCCACACACACGCTGAGGATCTCCTCGGTCGCCTGCTCCCAAGTGAAGTCCGCCGCCCACTCGCGGCCACGTGCGATGCGCTCGGACCTGCGCTGCGACGGCTCGGCGCAAATCGCGTCCAGCGCTCGGACCCAATCGTCGATCTCACGGCGGACCAGATCCGCCCCATCGCCCAGCACCTCCGCCGCCGCAGGGTACGGTGCAACGACGACTCTCGTCCCGCATGCGAGAGCCTCGAGCGGCGACCGGCCAAATCCCTCCTCGACGGATGGGAACAGGAACGCGAGCGACCCCGTGTAGAGGGCCCGCAAATCCTCGTCCGGCACGTGGCCGAGCGCTAGAAGCGCGGAGTGGTCCGGGACGTCGCGGTGGACTCGCTCGTACGAGTCGCCTACTACGACCAGCGCGACGTCGCGACCACGCTCGACGGACCAGCGCGAATACACGTCGCGTAGGAAGTCCAAGCCCTTGCGACGGTCCCCAACGCCCATCGCCAGGAAATAGCGCTCAGGTATCCGATGGCGCGCTCGCACCGCGACGACAGTTTCAGCGTCGGCCGGTGTGTCTAGAGGACCTGCACCCTGACGAACGATTCGCATGCGGTCGGGCGAGATGCCCGTCGCTCGCGCGATCTCCGACCGCGCATGCTCGGAAACCGTCAGCAGGGCCGCGGCGGAGCGAGCCGGCGCAACATGCGCCCAGCGAACCCAGAGACGGTACACGGCACGGAAGTCCTCCGGTCGGGTGAGTGGGGTCAGATCGTGAAGAAGCTGGACGTGCGGCCCACCGAAGCGTGGGCACGCGTTCGCCAGATGTAGCAGCACATCGACGCCGGCGCGCCTCGCCGCTCCCGGGAGCTCGAGCTGCTCCCAAAATACGCCACCGAGACGGCCTCGTTTCAGGCGCGCGCCCGTGACACCCGCTCCTGTGTGGTTCGACGGCACCAGAACCGTGGTGTCTCTCCGTTCGCATAGCCGGGTGGTCACCTCGTACGCGAAGCGCTGGACGCCCGTGGGTCGAGCGCACAGGAACCGGCCGTTGATACCGAGCCTCACGCCACCCGCTCCTGCGCGAGCGCGAAGCCCATCGCTGCGACGAGCATGATGAGTTGACCGATACCCTGAGCGAAGGTCCACTCGGCGAAGCCGATCGTGCACGCGACGGCGAATGACCAGAAGACCGTCACGCGCAAGGAACGCCCCCGCTCAGCCTCGAGGCCATCCGCCGGGGCCCTCGCCGTCCGGGAGAGCGTCCACAGCGTA